>DDST01000178.1 GCA_002343485.1 Proteobacteria bacterium UBA2383 | reverse complement strand
TCAGACGATCGAGGAGGTGCTGGTTACCTTGCAGCCGCAATTCAAGCACACCACCCATCGCATCGAGCAAGACATTCCCGGCGATCTGGAGCTGGATAGTTACCCGGGTCCGTTGGAACAGGTCATTGCTAATCTGATTGGCAATTCCCTTATCCATGGCTTCAGTGGGATGGAAGCGGGGGTCATTCGTATTCACGCTATGGCGTGCGGAGCGGCTTACATACAGCTCGACTATACTGATGATGGAGCCGGTATTCCGGAATTGATACTTGATCGCATTTTCGAACCATTCTTTACCACAAAAATAGGCAGCGGTGGTAGTGGATTGGGTCTCTATATTGTCTATAATCTAGTCATAGGAATACTTGGTGGAACGATTAAGGGATTTAATCGTGCGGGTAAAGGGGTTGCCTTTACACTTGTTCTCCCTCAAACCGCCCCTGAAAAGGCCACTTTAGGTGCGCTCATATGACCGATGAGTTAATTCAGTTTATAAACGATACAGAATCTCCAGACATTCGACAGGCCATCCAAGTCTTGCCATGGAAAATATTGGTGGTCGATGATGATCATGAGGTGCATAACACAACTCAATTTGTCTTGCGAGATCAGTATGTTTTCGGACGGCCCTTGTGCTTGCTGCATGCATATAGCGGCCTGGAGGCACACAAGCACTTACGCGAGCACCCTGACATTGCTGTAGCCCTGCTGGACGTGGTGATGGAAACTGAGCAGGCCGGTCTTGACCTGGTTGAGTACATTCGCGATGAACTGAAACTGACAGAATGCCGGATCATCCTGCGCACGGGCCAGCCTGGCTACGCGCCGGAATTAGCTGTTATTCACGAATACGATATCAATGACTATCGCACGAAGGCTGAGCTGACCCACACCCGGCTGATCTCCACCGTCAGTGCTGCTCTGCGCTCCTATCAGCAACTGTATGCCATTGCCCAAAACCGGCGAGGTCTGGAACTGATCGTCGGCGCGGCTGCCGATCTGATGGAACAGCATGCAATTTCTGGCCTGGCCGAGGGGGTGCTGACGCAACTGACCGCACTGTTTAAACTACCGCTGGATGGCATCGTCTGCACGCAAAAAGGCGCACTGTCCGGTGGCGACGATCAGCACTGCTATGTGGTCAGCGCCGCGGGCCGGTATGCCCGCTATATCGCGCAGCCATTAGAAACCTTGCCGGATAGGCGGATCGTCTCGGCGATTCTGGCCAGCGTATCTCAAGGTCAGCATCAGTTTGGCACTGATTACACAGTACTCTATTTGAAAGCGGCTCCTCACCAGGAAGCGGCCATCTTTCTCGATACCGAGCAAGCGCTGACCGCTCTGGACCGCCCGTTGCTCGAAGTGTTCGTTGCTAACATCGCTGCTTGTTTTCGCAATGTTAAGTTGGTCGAGCGTCTCAACTATATCGCTTATCATGATCCACTGACTCAACTACCGAACCGCCTGCAATTCATTGCCGACCTTGATACCGTCGCTCAGACACAAGTGGATACTGTGGCGGCATTATTGGACATTGATCACTTTACCGATCTTAATGACGGTCTTGGCCAAGATATCGGTAACATGTTTCTGGTGGCAGTCGCTGCACGGTTACGAACCCGGCTTGGGCCGGAATGCCGGTTGGCGCGGGTCGGTGCCGACGTATTTGGGGTGCTTGGCCCCGAATCCCAGGTTAACGCCACAAACCTGCTGGCCTTATTTCACGACCCCTTCGAGGTTGGCGAGTATCAATTTCCTGTCACGATCACTATGGGTTTGTGCCGCAATCTGGACAATGCGGATTCTGGCATTACCTTGCTCAAACGGATCAATATTGCGCTCAATCGTGCTAAGCGCAGCCTCTCGGCCCACTACGAGTATTATCTGGCGGAAATGGAAGATAATACTCGTTGGCGGGTCGAAGTGATCCGTCACCTGCGGCAGGATTTCCAGTCGGGCAAGCTACGGGTTTGGTATCAACCGCAAATTGCCTTGGCCACGGGTGCAGTCACGGGGTTTGAGGCGCTGGTGCGTTGGCCAGGGGATGGTACGCGTGGTTTCATCCAGCCTCCTGATGTGTTCATCCCGCTTGCTGAATACTCTGGCCTGATTATTCAGATTGGTGTCTGGGTGCTGGAACAAGCCTGCGCTCAGTATGCGCAGCTTGCAGCAGCCGGGTTTGGATCACTGAAAATGGCGGTTAATGTCAGCATGGCGCAGTTTCGTAAGGCCGACCTCCTTGAGAAGGTGGTGTACGCCCTGGAACATTATCAGATGCCACCGTCTCTGCTCGAATTGGAAATCACCGAAAGCATCGCTATGGATGAACCGAAGGTAGTGCTGCAAAGTCTAGAAGCGCTCAAGCAACTGGGTGTGCAGATTGCGATCGATGACTTCGGCACAGGCTATTCTTCGCTGGGACAATTGCAATCCTTGCCGATCGACTGCCTCAAAATTGACCGGAGCTTTGTTAGCGAAATACAACAAGGCAAAGGCGGCATGTACGCCGAAACGATTGTGGGCTTGAGTCAAAAACTACGGGTGGACTCGATCGCAGAAGGCGTAGAAACCCTTGAGCAGGCCGGCTTTCTACGCGGTTTGGGATGTACAACTGCTCAAGGTTATCTGTATGCCCCTCCCATGCCCGCTGAACAGCTCAACGAGTGGCTACGCCAATACACCAAGAAGTGATGTATTTTCTACTACAAATAACCCTATATATAGAAGATATAAAAATCATGCGATTACGAATAATCAGACACGAAC
>DDST01000002.1 GCA_002343485.1 Proteobacteria bacterium UBA2383 | reverse complement strand
CGAAGTCGATGCGCGGATCGACCAAATGATAGGTCAAATCGCTCATCAAATTTAGCAATAAGCCAATCAAGCTGAAGATATACAGCGTCCCGAACATGACTGGATAATCACGTTTCACCACCGCCTCGAAACCCAGCAAACCCAGCCCATCAAGGGAAAAGATTACCTCAATCAGCAACGAGCCGGTAAATAACATACTCACTAGGGTTGCTGGAAAACCGGCGATGACCAGCAACATGGCATTGCGGAAGACATGTCCATACAGCACCCGTTGCTCACTGAGACCCTTGGCGCGGGCGGTTACTACATACTGTTTATTGATCTCATCCAGAAAGGCATTCTTGGTCAGCATGGTCAGTGAAGCAAAACCGCCGATGACCATCGCAGTCACCGGCAAGGTCAAATGCCAAAAATAATCGGCGATCCGTGCCGGCCAGCTTAAATCTATCCAATGGTCCGAGACCAGCCCGCGCAATGGAAACCAATCCAGATAGCGTCCGCCAGCAAACAGGATAATCAGCAAAATGGCGAACAGGAAAGCAGGGATGGCATAACCAACGATCACCGCCGCGCTGCTTAACACGTCGAAACGCGAACCGTCACGCACTGCCTTGGCGATGCCCAGCGGAATCGAGATTACGTAGATCAGCAAGGTACTCCACACACCCAACGAGATGGAGACGGGTAGTTTATCCAAAACCAAATCCAGAACTGCCCGGTCGCGGAAATAGCTCTTGCCAAGATCAAAGGTCAGATAGTCGCCGATCATCCGTCCAAAACGTACATAAGCAGGTTGATCGAACCCAAACTGATGATTTAATTCAGCGATAAACGCCGGATCCAGTCCCTGTGCGCCACGATATGCGCTGTCATTGCCCCCTGCTGCTGCATTGCCGCCTCTGGTTTCCATGCTCTCCCCGCCACCTATCCGTGCGGTCGCCGCCACGGCGGTATCTCTGAGTTGCGCCAGCAATTGCTCTACCGGCCCGCCAGGCGCAATCTGCACGATGGCGAAATTGATGGCGATGATACCTAGAAGGGTTAGCGGAATGAGCGCCAGGCGGCGGAGGATATAGACATACATAAGTGGACCTACGATCCGTCACTCTTTGGTTTAGCAAGCGCCGCTGCTTTATCGGGATCAATCCACCAGGCATTGAGTTGTACCCCTTGCAGCGGCGTTACCGCTGGATAGCCAAACTTGTTCCAGAAAGCGAGCCGGGTATAGGGGATATGCCAATGCGGAATCACCAGATAATTCCATTGCAATGCCCGGTCCAGGGCTCGCACCCGGATGGTCAGGCTGGCGCGATCCGGCGCAGCAATCACTTGATCCACCAGCGTATCTACTGCGGGATTCTTGAGACCCGCCAGATTGCGGCTGCCCGGCTGATCAGCGGCGGCACTACTCCAGAACTCTCGCTGTTCATTGCCGGGGGATAATGATTGACCCCAGACATAGACCACCATGTCGAAATCGAAATCGCGCAACCGGTTTTCATACTGGGCTGAATCGACGCTGCGCACGCGCATCTCAATGCCCAAGCGTTCCAGGTTGCGGGCGAACGGCAGGCCGATGCGTTCCCAGGTCGGCTGGTCGATCAGTAACTCGAACCGGAACGGTTCACCCGTTTTAGCATTGACCAGCGTGCGGTCGCGAAAGGTCCAGCCCGCCCCCTGCAACAGCTCCAGCGCTTTGCGTAGATTGGCGCGCAATTGGGCATCATCGGCGGCAGCCGGTGGCTGATACTCGGCGGTGAATACTTCTGAAGGCAGTTTCGTACGCAATGGCTCCAGCAGTGTCAGCTCCTCGGGGGAAGGCAACCCATGTGCGGCTAGATCGGAATTGTCGAAATAGCTGCGGGTCCGTTTATACTGATCAAAGAATAGGTTGCGGTTGCTCCACTCGAAATCGAAGGCATAAGCCAGCGCTTCGCGGACTTTAGGATTCTGGAACAACGGCCGGCGCAGGTTGTAAACAAATCCCTGCATTCCGGATGGCAGTTGGTTCTGGAACGTCTCCTTCTTCACTCGCCCTTCGTGCAACGCTGGAAAGTCATAGCCGGTGGCCCATTGCTTGGCGACATTCTCCACTCGCAGGTCGTAAGCACCGGCTTTGAATGCCTCTAATGCTACGGTGACATCGCGATAGTAGTCATAGCGCAACCGGCCGATGTTGTATTGTCCTCGGTTCACCGGCAAATCCTTGCCCCAGTAATTTTCATCGCGAACATAGACGATGAACCGCCCCGGTTCAAAGCGCTCGATCCGATAAGGACCGCTACCAACGGGTATGTCCAGTGTTGTGGCTTCAAACTCACGGTTTTCCCAGTATTTTTTTGACAATACAGGCATCTGGCCCATGATCAATGGCAATTCCCGATTTTTGCCGGGAGTGAACGTGAATTTCACTTGCCACTTGCCCAGTTTCTCCGCTTTGGCGATGTTAGCGTAGTAGAAGCGGAAGAACGGACTACCCTTGCTCTTTAACGTCTCGAAAGAAAACAGCACATCATCGGCAGTGACTGGGCTGCCATCGTTAAATTTCGCCTGCGGGCGAATAGTAAACGTGACTGAACTGCGATCATCGGGGATTTCCACGCTCTCAGCGATCAGTCCATATTCGCTGAACGGCTCATCGGCACTGCTGGTCATCAAGCTCTCAAACAACTGGCTGATGCCAGCAGCAGATTCACCTTTGATATTGAATGGGTTGAACGTATCGAAGCTGCCAATCGCCGAGAACCGTGCCTCGCCACCCTTGGGCGCGTTGGGATTGACGTAGTCAAAATGCGAGAAATCCGGACCGTATTTCGGCTGGCCGTGCAGCGCGATGCCATGCATCGGATCTGCAAATGCAACCGTCGCTGGCAGCAAGCCGCTAATGATCAGCAGACTGGCTGCTAGCCAGCCAGGAAAACAGAATTTTGCGCGATTCATGTCTATCCTTTACAGTTTGCCAGTTCAACGAATTTAGACGATAGCAAAATACCACAGGAGTTCATTATGGGCTTTCTCGCCGGCAAACGCGCCCTGATTCTGGGGGTCGCCAGCAACCGCTCTATCGCTTGGGGCATCGCCCAGGCCATGCATCGGGAGGGCGCCGAACTCGCCTTGACGTATCAGAACGACAAATTGCAGCCGCGAGCCGAAAAAATGGCCGCCGAGTTAGGCAGTTCAATCACGCTGCCTTGTGATGTGGAGCATGACGGCGATATCGATGGTTTGTTCGAAATGCTCAAACAGCATTGGGATGGATTGGATATTCTCGTTCATTCCATCGCCTATGCACCGCGCGAGGCGCTGGAAGGCGATTTTCTGGACGGGATCAGCCGGGAGAATTTCCGTGTCGCCCACGATATCAGTTCCTATAGCTTCGCGGCGCTAGCCAAGGCAGCCCGGCCGCTGATGCAAGGCCGGCACGGGGCGCTCATCACCATGACCTATCTGGGCGGAGTGCGGGCCGTGCCGAATTACAACGTCATGGGTCTAGCCAAAGCGAGCTTGGACGCCAATGTGCGGTATTTGGCACAAACGTTGGGGCCGGAAGGCATGCGGGTTAACGCCATCTCCGCCGGTCCCATCCGCACACTGGCCGCATCCGGTATCAAGAACTTCCGCAAGATGCTGGAGACTTTTGAGCATGTTGCTCCACTGCGCAAGTGCGTGACCATCGAAGAAGTTGGCAATACGGCAGCTTTTCTGTGTTCCGATTTGGCTTCCGGTATCACCGGTGAAATCATCTACGTGGATGGCGGTTTTAACACGGTCGCTTTGGGGGCAATGGAATAAGGTTTTCAGTTTTCCTGTACAGTGTACGGTGTTCACCCCTATACCGTTTCCAGCAGGGGATAGACCCTCTCCTCGTCATAATAAAGATATAAGGGGAGAGGGAGGTTGCAATCTATAATCGATCGTTATAGGTCACAACTTTGGTCTTCGCTCGAACGCTGTTCAACAATCCATCAAACTGCTCGGAACCGGTTCGATGGGCTAATTGCTGAGCCAATGCCTTCCGTTCGTCCTCGGGCACCGTATCTGGTTGGCCTGGCGTCACCTGCAACACTTCCAGTACTGCCCAATCACCATTGGCTAGAGCTACCGAACCCAGCGCTACTTGGCCGATTTCCGGCTGTGGCAGGCGGAATGCGGTAGCGAGCACGGTATTGTCCACCGATGATGCATCTCGGCTGACCAGACCGATATCCTGAAACTCCCCGCTAAATTCCCGGGCTAGGGTTTGTAAGTGTTCGCCTTGGGCTGCTCGTTTTTTCAAGATTTCGATATCTTTGGCCAAGGCTTCCCGAGCCTGCTGTTCACGCAATATTTTGACAATTTCCTCACGGGATTCCTCCAGCGTGCGTGGCGTGGCTTCTTTATGCTCCTTGACTCGCAGCACCACCACATGGCCTGGCTCCAGTTCGAGCGGTTCGCTGTTGATACCGCGTTTGAGAACATCTTCGCTGAAGGCGCTGTCGATCACTTTGGGCTGTTTGGCAATCCCCTCTCCCCCTTGACGATCAAACCAGTCACTGTCCTGAATTGGCACATCCAGCGCCTTCGCCGCCGGTTCTAAACTGTCGGGATGCTCATAGCTTAGATTCGCCAGCGTCTGGGTAATCTCGTAAAAGCGATTCTCAGCCTGTTGCTGGCGCAGCTCTTTGGCAATGCTCTCATGTACTTCTTCAAACGGTTTGATTTGGGCTGGAGCGATCTGATCCAGCCGGATCACATGAAATCCAGATGGCATGCGTACTGGTTGACTTACGTCACCGGCTTTCTCTAGCGCGTACAAGGCATTCTCAAACGCTGGGCTGTCGAGCAAGCCCTTGCTGATAACCCCTAGATCGCCGCCTTCCAGCTTGCCTGAGGTATTCGCTTTGACTTCTTCCAGTGCCTGATCAAAGCTCTTGCTACCGGAGTGAATCTCATTAGCAATCTGCTGTGCTTGGGCTTCAGCCTGATTCACTTCTTCCTGAGTCGCATCCGGCGATAGTTTGATCAGGATATGGGAGGCTGCGCGCTCCTCGGGACGGCCATACCGGTCCATCTGCGCGTTGTAGACTGTTTTCAATTCGTCTTCGCTAACGGTAATCTGCTCAGCGATATCCGGCAGTTTCAGTTCGAGAAATTGTACCTGTACCTGTTCAGGGTGAACAAAACGATCTTGGTGCTTCTCAAAGTAATCCTGGATTGCGCTTTCCTCCACAACAGCCTTGGCGGCATATTGGGGTAACGTCATCATCAGATACTGGATTTTCCGCTGCTGTTTGAGCAGGGCGATGATTTTCTCAAGCTCCACTGGTGTGGTTAGAGCCGATGCCACCACTCCATCGCGCAACTGTTCAGTGGCTAATGACAGCCGCAGGCCTTCTTCGAAAGTTGCAATGGTATATCCTTGATTGCGTAGCAACCGTTCATATAGTTCCTTGTTAAAACCACCATTTTGCTGGAAAACCGGCAATGCCAACAGGGCATCACGTAATTGCTGGTCACTAACACGCAGACGTTGATTGCGGGTCAACTGGTTGAGCACCCGCTCATCAATCAGCTGCCGCAACACATCCTGTTTTAGGCGCGGCCCTTCCAGCAGCGTTGGGTCCAGGTTATCGCCCAACATGCCCTGTAAACGCTGCCGTTGCTGCTGGTAGGTGCGCTGGTATTCCTGCAAGGAAATTTTACTGTCGCCGACGACAGCAGCGTCCAGTGGCCCGCCGCCTTCGAAATAATAATTAATGCCCCATACCGCGAACGGGATGGTTAACAAGCCGATAATTATATAGGCGAACCAGCCTTGGGCGTGATCGCGGATTTTCTGTAACAGCATAGTGGTACCCAGTTTCAGGTCAGATCACTGGAAGAAAATCGGGAAAAAACAGCAGCACATGAAAATTACGCAACGAATACCCATAAAAAAGGATGTCTAAATGACATCCCTAGGTATTGGCGGAGCGGACGGGGCTCGAACCCGCGACCCCCGGCGTGACAGGCCGGTATTCTAACCAACTGAACTACCGCTCCAAACCGGAAACCCGGCAAAAGCCGATGCGATATAGGCTTGTGAGAAAACTTAAGTGGCGGAGCGGACGGGACTCGAACCCGCGACCCTCGGCGTGACAGGCCGATATTCTAACCAACTGAACTACCGCTCCGAATTCCAAACCGTGGTGGGTGCTGAGGGGCTTGAACCCCCGACCCTCGCCTTGTAAGGGCGATGCTCTCCCAACTGAGCTAAGCACCCCGAAAAAGAATAATTATTTTACCGCATCCTTGAGCGTCTTACCAGCTTTGAAAACCGGCGCCTTACTGGCTTTAATCTGCATCGCTTCACCAGTTTTCGGATTATGGCCAGTCCGTGCCGGGCGCTCTCGCACCGAAAATGTGCCAAAACCGGTCAATACCACTGTCTCCCCTCCTTTGAGGGCCTTGCTAATCGCGTCCAATACGGCGTCAATAGCTTTGCCCGCTGCTGCTTTGGATAAGTCAGATGCCTGGGCGACAGTTTCGATCAGTTCAGTCTTATTCATAAATCCTTTCCTTTGCAATGTTATGTGTTGTTCAGTGAGACGCTACGGCGCAAAATGCAGAAACCTGCACTTGATAAATGCAGTGGGAAAGCGCCTTATAGCAGGGCGTTTAAAGCAGTGTCAATTGGCGTACGAAAACATTCCCTGACTGTCTCAGTGAGCACGCACCCCCTCCAGCGGGTTGTTGTTTGTCTTGACAGCGGATTCCGGCCCCGCCGTTCCTTCCGATTCGTTTGTTTCCCGGGTCTGGGGTTGCGGAATCGTTAACAAGGCTATTTCCAATACTTGATCGATCCAACGCACTGGGCGTACGTCAATATTTTCTAAGATATTTTCAGGAATCTCAGTTAAATCCTTGCGATTCTCCTCAGGAATTACCACGATCGAAATGCTGCCTCGATGGGCCGCCAGCAGCTTCTCCTTCAAGCCACCAATCGGTAATACTTCGCCTCTCAAGGTAATTTCGCCAGTCATAGCAACATTAGCGCGTGCTGGAATGCGGGTCAGCGCCGAGACCAGGGCTGTACACATGCCGATGCCAGCGCTCGGGCCATCCTTGGGCGTTGCACCTTCCGGGACATGAATATGCACATCGAGTTTCTGATAAAATTCCGTATCGATGCCGAGTGCTTCAGCACGGCTGCGCACCACGGTCATCGCCGCCTGAATGGATTCCTGCATCACCTCACCTAGTTGCCCGGTATGAATCAGCTTGCCTTTTCCAGGCACTAGCGCTGCTTCGATTCTGAGAAGCTCACCTCCCACCTCGGTCCAGGCCAGCCCGGTTACTTGTCCGATCTGATCTTGCTCCTCAGCCAAGCCATAGCGGAATCGCCGCACGCCTAGATATTTCTCCAGATTGCCAGATATGATGGTGATGGTGCTCTCGACCGGCTTCAGGGTAACTTCTTTGACTATCTTACGGCAGATCTTAGCAATTTCCCGTTCCAGATTCCGCACCCCAGCTTCACGGGTATAAAAACGGATGATATCGAGGATGGCTTCCTTGGAAATCTCCATCTCACCTTTCTTCAAGCCATTGTTCGTTACTTGTTTGGGGACCAGATAGCGCAAGGCGATGTTCAGTTTCTCGTCTTCGGTATAACCTGGGATGCGGATCACCTCCATGCGGTCCAGCAGCGGTGGTGGGATGTTGAGCGAGTTGGAGGTCGCCACGAACATCACATCCGACAGATCAAAATCGACTTCCAGGTAATGGTCGCTAAAGGTATTGTTCTGCTCAGGATCGAGAACTTCCAGCAGTGCTGATGATGGGTCACCGCGAAAGTCCATCGACATCTTGTCGATCTCGTCAAACAGAAACAGCGGATTGCGCACTTCGACCTTGGCCAGGTTCTGAATGATTTTACCAGGCAGCGAGCCGATATAGGTGCGGCGATGCCCGCGAATTTCCGCTTCGTCGCGTACACCACCCAATGACATTCGTACAAATTTGCGGTTAGTGGCACGGGCAATGGAGCGCCCTAACGAAGTTTTGCCGACCCCAGGCGGTCCCACCAGACAGAGAATCGGCCCCTTGAGCTTACGTGCTCGCTGCTGGACAGCCAGGTACTCCAATATCCGTTCCTTGACCTTCTCCAGACCGTAGTGGTCAGCTTCTAGAATGCTTTCGGCCGCGACCAAATCTTGGTGAATCTTGGTGCGCTTCTTCCAGGGGACACTGACTAGCCAGTCTACATAGTTGCGTACTACAGTCGCTTCGGCAGACATCGGCGACATCATTTTTAACTTATTGAGTTCGGCCTGCGCTTTGGCCTTGGCTTCCTTGGACATCCCTGCTTTTTCAATCCGTTGGGCCAGATCTTCAATTTCGTTGGGTACGTCCTCCAGATCGCCAAGCTCCTTCTGAATCGCTTTCATCTGCTCATTCAGATAGTATTCACGCTGGGTTTTTTCCATCTGCTGCTTGACTCGCGAGCGGATGCGCTTCTCGACTTGCAGGATATCGATTTCGCCCTCGATCAGGACTAACAGATATTCAAGGCGTTCTAGAAGATCATGTATTTCAAGTATTTTTTGTTTCTCGTCCAGTTTCAGGGTCATATGCGCGGCGATGGTGTCTGCTAACCGGCATGGATCATCGATACCAGAAATCGACGTTAACACTTCACCAGGAATCTTCTTGTTAAGCTTGACATACTGATCGAACGTGCCGAGCAGTGAGCGCACCAGCGCTTGTACTTCTTGAGACTCGCTCTCTTCGGGGATCGGCTCTAGCAACGATACACTAGCCATGAAGCAGGACTGGGTTTCAGTAAAGCGATGGATGCATACTCGCTGGCTGCCCTCGACCAGCACTTTGACTGTACCATCTGGTAGCCGCAGCAACTGTAATACATTAGATAGAGTGCCGATATCATGCAAATCATCGGTTCCTGGATCATCGACCTCTGCACCGCGCTGGGCAACCAGCACAATACGTTTATTGCCTTGCATCGCCAAGTCAAGGGCGTGAATAGATTTTTCGCGGCCAACAAATAACGGGATCACCATGTGCGGATAGATGACTACATCACGCAATGGCAAAACCGGCATCAGCGCATGACTAGGCAAACAGTCGAGCTTCGTGTTCTGCTTCATGGCAGGCAGTTCCTGGTGCGGTTAACCGGACCACCGGACAGGCGGCCACATTGGTCATGGGCGATCCGCTACCCAGTGATCGTGGGCAGCCGGCAAACGAGAATCAGTCGTGACCGGCAGCAGCGCGCCGCTCAACATTCTCATAGATAAAATAAGGCTTAGCGCGACCTTCGATCACCGAGTCGTCGATCACTACTTTGTGAACATCCTGCATACTGGGCAGATCATACATAGTGTCCAGCAGAATATGTTCTAGAATAGTCCTAAGACCCCGCGCCCCAGTTTTGCGTTCCATGGCCCGACGCGCTACGGCCTTCAATGCATCATCGCGCAGCTCCAGTTCGCTGCCTTCCATCTCGAACAGTTTCTTAAACTGTTTGGCGATAGCGTTCTTGGGTTCGGTCAGAATGCGCACTAGGGCATGCTCATCCAGTTCGGACAAGGTTGCCACGACGGGTAGCCGGCCAACAAATTCCGGGATCAGGCCATACTTGATCAGATCTTCTGGTTCGACCTCCATCAGCACTTCGCCCACAGTTTTGCCGCCTTCCTTGCTCTTGACTTCCGCGGAAAAACCAATCCCGCCTTGCTCAGAACGGCTGCGGATCACTTTGTCCAAGCCAGCGAAAGCTCCGCCGCAGATGAACAGGATATTGCTGGTGTCAACTTGCAAGAACTCCTGCTGCGGATGCTTGCGCCCGCCTTGTGGTGGTACCGAAGCAAGCGTTCCTTCAATCAGCTTCAACAATGCCTGCTGCACGCCTTCACCGGAAACGTCGCGCGTGATGGAAGGGTTATCAGATTTGCGCGAGATCTTATCGATTTCGTCGATATAAACGATGCCTGTTTGTGCTCTCTCGACATCGTAATCGCATTTTTGAAGTAGTTTTTGGATGATGTTTTCCACGTCCTCGCCAACATAGCCTGCCTCGGTCAGCGTAGTGGCGTCAGCGATGGTAAATGGGACGTTTAACAAGCGTGCCAAGGTTTCAGCTAAGAGAGTTTTACCCGATCCAGTAGGGCCAATCAGCAGAATGTTGCTTTTAGTCACCTCAATATCGGGGGTCCGGCCACGGTTTGCTCGTTGCAACTCCTGGCGTTTGTAGTGATTATAAACAGCAACCGATAACACCTTTTTGGCGCGCTCTTGGCCAATCACGTACTCATCGAGAACCAGCTTAATGTCATGTGGTTTGGGCAACCGGCTGGCGGCGGCCGGCGCGCTCTCTTCCATCTCCTCGCGGATGATGTCATTGCATAGCTCGACGCATTCATCGCAAATGAATACATTTGGCCCGGCAATTAGCTTGCGCACCTCATGCTGGCTTTTACCACAAAAGGAACAGTACAACAGCTTATCGTCGTCGCTCCTCTCACTTCGGTTTTTACCCATTTTGCCACCCTCATCGTCGCACGGTCACTGCGGCCGCGACGCTCCCTCGCCTGCGTAACCGGTACCGTTAAGAAATCGAAATCAGCTTGCCGCCACTACTGGGAGACGCTGGCTGAGCACAGCATCTATCAGGCCGTATTCGACCGCCTCGGCACCACCCATGAAGTTATCACGATCGGTGTCCACCGCGATTCTCTCGACGGGTTGGCCAGTATGCCGGGCCAGAATGCGGTTGAGCCGGTCTCGAACTAGCAGGATCTCCCGGGCATGAATATCGATATCACTTGCCTGCCCTTGGAAGCCTCCTAAGGGTTGGTGAATCATGATGCGTGAGTGCGGCAGGCAAAACCGCTTGCCTTTTGTTCCGCCTGTCAATAGCAAAGCACCCATGCTGGCAGCTTGACCCACGCACATGGTGCTGATATCGGGTTTAATGAACTGCATGGTGTCGTAGATGGCTAAGCCGGCACTGACGGAACCCCCCGGCGAGTTGATGTAGAGATGAATATCCTTATCCGGGTTCTCTGCCTCTAGAAACAGTAGCTGAGCGACCACTAGATTGGCAGCGTAATCCTCGACTGGTCCAACCAGGAATACCACACGCTCCTTGAGTAACCGGGAGTAGATGTCATAAGCTCTTTCACCACGCGCGGTTTGTTCAACCACAATAGGGACGAGATTGAGCGCCCGTGTGGCCGTCGAAGTTATGCCTTCGCTCATGAGGAATGCTCCTGATTGGCCAAGGCTAGAGGCTCTTGGGGCGGAGCGGTTAATTCGCTAAAAGTACTTGATTTTTCAGTTAGTTGAGCTCGCTCAAGTATCCATTCAACTACTTGATCCTCAAACACTAGACCGCGCACATTACTGATTTGCTCCGGGTCTTGCTCACACGCGCGTATCCATTCATCAGGTTCTTCATAAGCGGCTGACATGGACTCCAGAAAAGCGCGCACCCGTTGCTCATCGATCTTGATATGCTGTTTTGCCGCCAGATTGGAGATCAGTAGGCCAAGTGTCAGCCGGCGCCGGGCTTCGGCACCAAATAAATGATTCTTGATTTGCCGGATATTGTCGTCGTCGTCGACATTGGGAGGAACATTCATCATCTGGTGTGCCAACTGGTCAATTTCTTGATCGATCAGCGTTTGCGGTAACGGTATTTGGTTGGCTACCAGTAACCCCTGCATCACTTGCCGCTTGACTGCTGCTTTAATGCCCTCACGCAGTTCACGTTCCATATTGTCGCGCAGCGACTGACGCAAGCGGGCCATGCCTCCTTCACGAATGTCAAAGCTTTCAGCGAAGGCATCATCGGCATCAGGCAGGGTTGCTTCCTCAACGCGATGGAGTTTGATCTGTATATGGGCCGTCTTCCCGGCGATGTTGCTGACGGAATAATCTTCTGGAAAGGTCAGATCGAATTCCGTTTCAGCACCAGGGCTAAGACCTATTAGTTTTTCCTCAAGTTCCGGGAGCGTCATCTTTCTACCCAGAATGACTTCGGTTTCCTTACCCTGGCTACCAGGAGAGTGTTGACCATCAATGGTGCTGTCGAAATCAAACTGCAAGCGGTCATTTAGACCCGCAGGACGCTCCACAGAGTTCCAGTTCGCCCGTTGCCAGCGCAGAGTGTCGATCATCTGATCGATATCTTGTTCGGTAACTTCTGCTACTGGGCGCTCAATCTGAATTGTCTCAAAACCGGTCGTTTCGAATTCGGGCAAGACTTCGAAAGTGACGGAATATTCAAAATCTTGTCCTTCCTCTAAAGGCTTAGGCTCAATCCTGGGTTGACCAAGCGGATTGAGCTTTTCCTGAATCAGTGCCTCGCGCAGGCTTCGTTCCATAAGTTCGCTGGCGACCTCAAACTGTACTTGGCTTCCATGCAGCCGCTTAACCATCTTAAGCGGTACCTTGCCCGGACGGAACCCTGCCATCTTAACTTGTCTGGACAGTGTTTGCAGCCGGCTCTGGATTTCCTTGGCTACCTTTTCGGCAGGCACCTGTACGGTGACCCGGCGCTCCAGATCATTCAGCGCTTCAACTGAAACCTGCATCGATACACCTCAAAAACCGGTTATAGGGTTATATGGGTAAACCCACCTATCGTATGTACCCATCATGACATGTAATGAGTCCATTTTTCTGGATATTGCGGGCGTGAATGGTGCGAAAGGAGAGACTCGAACTCTCACGGGTTACCCCACTGGAACCTAAATCCAGCGCGTCTACCAGTTCCGCCACTTTCGCAGTTAAGAACGCGATCCGCCACGACAGCCATAAAGCCCTTATACAGATAAGGGCACCACAACTAAACGTCAGTATACAAGACAGTGCCCATTCCAAAATAGGAATTGGCTTGCAGTAGAGTTCAGGGCGGTCGACAACCGAGGAAGGAATGCACTTGGGATATTGAATGGTGGGCCGTGTAGGACTCGAACCTACAACCAATTGATTAAGAGTCAACTGCTCTACCAATTGAGCTAACGGCCCGAAGCCGGTTGTGCATGGAACCAAATCTGTTCCGAAAACAAGCCTAAGTTTGGGGTGGACGATGGGACTCGAACCCACGACGACCGGAATCACAATCCGGGACTCTACCAACTGAGCTACGTCCACCATTAATCCGATCACCGACCTGGCCGGGAGTTGGCGCGCCCGGCAGGATTCGAACCTGCTACCCTCAGCTTAGAAGGCTGATGCTCTATCCGCATGAGCTACGGGCGCATTGTCACAATGCCGTCAACTAACCCGTATAGTGGTCGGGGTAGGGGGATTTGAACCCACGACCCCCTGCTCCCAAAGCAGGTGCGCTACCAGACTGCGCTATACCCCGTTACTTCCGGTCGTCGACACCGATGATTTCGCGCCTCCATGCAGGAATAGAGAATTTTATTGGTGAAACCCTGGTATCGTCAAGCTGGTTTTCACTCCCGGCGCCAAATTGTACCTTTTGAGGTATCTTCAAGGACGATACCAGCCTCTTGCAGCATCGCACGAATACGGTCTGCCTCAGCCCAATTTTTTGCCTTGCGGGCAGTAGTGCGTTGGTCTATCAATTGCTGAGTACGGGTGCTGGAATAGCTTTCTGTATTGCTGGTACATCCAGTAACATGAGCAGTATCTATTGTGTGTCCATGCAGGAAAGTATCTGGATCGCTTTGCAATAGCCCTAAAAATCCTCCTAGCTGCTTCAAAGTCGTACCTAATTGTGCCGCCATCGTTTCATCTTCGATCCGCAAGCGGTTAAGTTCGCGTACCAGGTCAAACAGAACTGCCAATGCTTCGGGGGTGTTGAAATCATCATCCATTGCCTGGGTGAAACGCACCCGCCAACTTTCCTCGGCTGGCGTGTCCATCACCGGCAGTCCTCGCAGGGCAGTGTATAACCGGGTCAGCGAAGCCTTGGCGTGATCCAGGTTCTCATTAGCGTAGTTCAGCGGTCCTCGATAGTGGCTGGATAGAATAAATAGGCGCACTACTTCCGGCTGGTAGCGTTGTAAGACATCGCGTAGAGTGAAGAAGTTGCCCAATGATTTGGACATCTTCTCATCGTTCACTTGAACAAACCCGTTATGCATCCAGAAATTTACATAAGGTTGACCGCTCGCAGCTTCGGATTGAGCAATCTCATTTTCATGATGCGGAAATTTCAGGTCCATGCCGCCACCATGAATGTCAAAATGTTCGCCCAGACAGCAGGTGGACATGGTTGAACATTCAATGTGCCAGCCCGGCCGGCCGTCCCCCCACGGTGATGGCCAGCTGGGTTCACCTGGTTTGGCGGCTTTCCACAGCACGAAATCCAGCGGGTCGTCTTTAGCTTCCTCTATTTCAATTCGCGAGCCGGCTCGCAGATCATCCAGCTTCTTATTGGCTAGTTGCCCATAACGATCAAAGCGGCTTACGTCATAGTAAACATCACCGCTGGTGCCGATGTAGGCAAATTCCTTGGCCAGTAATGTTTGAATCATGGCGATCATATCGGCCATCGCTTCGGTAGCGCGCGGTTCCTGAGTTGGCGGCAGAATACCCAATGCGCCTAGATCCTCATGCATAGCTTGGATGAAACGATTGGTCAAGGCATGAAAATCCTCGCCGTTTTCCTCAGCGCGGCGGATGATTTTGTCATCGATATCGGTAATATTGCGCACGTAGGTCACGTCATAGCCCTTGGCCCGCAACCAGCGCAGCACAATATCGAACACCACCATTACCCGGGCATGGCCAACATGGCAATAGTCGTAAACCGTCATGCCGCAAACGTACATCCGCACCTTGCCCGGCTCAATAGGCTGAAACTCTTCTTTCTGGCGGGTCAGGCTGTTAAAAATCTGGAGCATAGAGAATTCTCTCGGCAGAAAGATCCTGTAGAGGTTTAACACGGTAGCACGGTAGAGCGGGTTAGCACAGTAGGCGTCCGGCAATTCTCATATTAGCGATTTCACCCAGTTTCTGGTTGTGGTTGACAAGAAGGCGATTCCTGGGAGAGAAATCAAAGTTGGTTATCCATCCGCTTCAAAATGGTATCGGCTGCCAGAAGTACGAGAATGATAGGCTTGCCAACACGAATCACAGATACTTCTAACCGTAAAAACGAATACGAATTGCTCAGATCGACACGATGTCATTTCCAACGGCTTCCAGATTCAATGCCGCTGCTAGCAAAGCTTGGGTATAGGGATGCTGAGGGCGATCAAACACCTGCCGTGCGGGGCCTTCTTCCACTACCCGGCCGTTCTTCATCACCAGCAGGTGATTCGCCAGCGCCCGCACCACCCGCAAATCATGGCTGATGAATACATAGGCCAGCCGGTAGCGGCGTTGCAAATCGCGCAATAAGTCCACGATCTGCGCCTGCACCGATACATCCAAGGCGCTGGTTGGTTCATCGAGAATTAGCAGGCGGGGTTGCAAAGCCAGAGCGCGGGCGATGGCGATACGCTGGCGCTGGCCGCCGNNCGCGTGATGATGTTGATGGTGCCGGCAATCGCGCGCGCTCCGGTCTCGGCCGTCGGCGCGCGGAGGATCTCGATGCGCTCGACCTGCTCGGGTGTCAGCGACTCCAGCGAGAAGCCCGGCGGGATGCGCTGCCCGTCGATCAGCAGCTGGGTGAAGCCGCCGCCCAGGCCGCGCATGCGCGGCGGCCCGCCGCGACCCGGGGCCCCGGGCGTCGTGACACCGGGCAGCCGCCGCAGCACCTCGCCGATCGTCGCGTCGCCGAACTTCTCGATCTCCTCGCGGCCGACGACGATCTTCGCGGCGGTCGACTGGCGTCGCTGCTCGTCATCACTGGCACGGCCGCCGGTGATCTCGACCCGCTGCGGCGCGGCGGCAGGCGGTGCCGCGGCCGGTCGGGACGCCGGCGGGGCCGGCCTCGCCGCGGGGGCGGAGGCGGGCTGCGCCGGCGACGCGGGAGCCGGATCGCCGCCCTGGGCGGCCACGCCACGAGCGGCGATGCACAGCGCGGCGGCCAGGGCGGTGCGGCTCGTCAAGGGTCGGAGACTCACGGGAACACCTTCGGAGGTCGTCGCCTGGCATCCACCCTCAGGGCGCCACGGGCGGCTGGATCGGCAAAGCTTCGGGCTGCAACCGACGGGCGGCATCGCCGGCCTGCGCCGGCGGCGACGAGACCCGGTGGCGGCGCATCGGCATCCGGCACCGGGGAACAGCCTGCCGCAACTCGGTTGCCGGAATGTTGCTGCGGCGGCGCGCCCGGCCGGCGTGTGGGGAGATCCCGATGCTCAGCGGGCTGCCGGCTGCCAGCCGCGAGGGATCGCCGACAGCAGGCGCTTCGTGTACTCCTGCTTCGGGGCGGCGAGGATCTCGGCGGCGCTGGCCTGCTCGACGACCTCCCCGTCCTTCATCACCATCACCTCGTCGCTGATGAAGCGCACGACGGCCAGATCGTGGCTGATGAAGATGTACGCCAGCCCCAGCTCGTCCTGCAGGTCCTTCAGCAGGTTCAGCACCTGCGCCTGCACCGAGACGTCGAGGGCCGAGACGGCCTCGTCGAGCACCAGCACCTCCGGGTTGAGCGTCAGGCAGCGCGCGATCGCGATACGCTGGCGCTGGCCGCCGGAAAATTCATGAGGGTAACGATCCTGGGTCCCCGGGTCCAATCCGACTTCTTCCAGCGCCTGCGCGATCCGGGTGCGCCGGGCCTTACGATCACCGGCCAGTCCATGAACCTGCAAACCCTCTTCGACAATCTCCCCTACCGGTAACCGCGGACTCAATGAACCATAAGGATCCTGAAAAACGATCTGCATGGCTTGACGCAACGGACGCAGTACCTTGCTTGGTTGATCATCAATACGCCGGCCATCGAAGTGAATCGCGCCGTTGCTGGGCAGCAGCCGTAGCAGCGCTAACCCCAAGGTGGTTTTACCAGAACCACTCTCCCCGACCACGCCCAAGGTTTGTCCTTCACGCACACTGACATTGACCCCATCGACTGCCTTGACGTGGTCCACCACGCGCCCGAATAAGCCACGCTTAAGCGGGAACCAAACCTTGAGACCGTCGCCGGCCATCACCACTGGCGCATCGTTGCTTTCTGGAGGTGGCTCGCCTTTCGGCTCGGCAGCGAGCAATTGCCGGGTGTAGGGATGCTGGGGGTTGTTAAAAATCCCGGTGGCTACGCCTGTTTCCACCACCACACCGGCTTGCATTACGCAGACTCGATCCGCCATTTTGCGGACGATACCTAGATCATGGGTGATAAACAGGATGGCCATACCCAGTTGTGCCTGCAAGTCTTTCAATAACTTGAGGATCTGTGCCTGAATGGTCACGTCCAGAGCGGTAGTTGGCTCATCAGCAATAAGGATATCAGGATCATTGGCGAGTGCCATGGCGATCATCACCCGCTGGCGCTGTCCGCCAGACAACTCATGCGGCAAGGCGCTCAAACGATGCACTGCATCGGGTAACCCCACCAGTTCCAGTAGTTCCACGATCCGCGCCTTGAGCTTGACACCGCTCAATCCTTTATGCAGCAGCAGTGTTTCGCCAATCTGTTTCTCAATGGAATGCAAAGGATTCAGCGACGTCATCGGTTCCTGGAATACCATAGCAATCTGATTACCACGAATCTCGCGCAAGCGGGCGGAGGGCGCCCCTAGCAATTCCTCGCCGCGCAGGCGAATACTGCCGCCTGGATGCCGGGCATGAGGATAGGGGAGCAGTTGTAGCAGCGATAGCGCCGAAACCGACTTGCCGGAGCCGCTTTCCCCAACCAATGCGAGCGTCTCGCCGCGATCGAGCGTGAAGGAAACCTGTTTCACCGCCAGTATCGCGCCAAAAGAAACAGATAGATCATGGACTTCAAGGAGAGGGTTTGATTTAGTCACTGGAGTCATTCCGGGATGCATTTTATCGGCGCCACTGTGTTAATAGCCGTCAAATGAGGTTCAGAGGCAGGATTGGGTGGCAGCAGGCTCCTTAGCCGCGTTTCCCGCTCCACAGGCGGCAATTGACCAATCGCCTCCGCGGCCCGGTAAAATGCTGCAAAATCGTGTCCTTCCCGCTCAAACAATGCCAGAAACGCTGGAACTTGCCGGTGATAGGTATTGACGCCGGCCAGCTTGGCATTGTTCAGATCTTGTGCGAACCAGCGATCATAACCTGCATAACCTTCCCAATTCTGCTTAAGTTCTTGATAGCGTTTGCGCAGTTCCGCCAAAATATATTGCTTGCACATCCGTTTCTCTGCCTCATTCTGGGGAGAACTATAAAGTGCTGCCAGTTGTTCGCGGGTATCTGCAATTAATTGTAAAAATTGCGTGCGCCGGCGGTGATCTGTGACATATTCGTGGTACTCAAGCACTGTGCCGCGCCGCGCCAGCCAGCGTTCGGCGCCCAGCTGGCCTACCGCGGTCGCAAACGCTTCATTGAAAGCCGTATCGTCAGTGATATACAGCCGCTGATGGGCTAGCTCATGAAACATCAATTCCGCCAGCCGCCCGGTGGGCCAACCGATAAAGGTGCTTAGTAGTGGATCGTCGAACCAGCCAAGCGTCGAGTAGGCGGTAATGTCGGCTACATAAGCATCATCGCCTGCTGTGCGCAATTCGCCAGCCAACTGGTAAGCCGCTTCAGCGTCAAAATAACCGCGATAGCTCAGGCAGCCCACCATCAGGAAACACCATTGGCGCGGCCGTAGATCCAATTCTGGCGCGGCGAACACGTTTTTTACCACCCAGGGCCGCTGGAGGCCAGAAAAGCTCCGGTAGCTGCTATTATCCGGCAGGGCCAGCTCCGTGCTGGCGAAGTCGCGCAAAGCCTGCGCGGCTTCCAGCCGCTGGCGCAGTTCTGGCGAGGTTGCTGGATCGGCCAGCACCTCTGCTACGGGCCGGCGAACGCGCCAAAGTTCCCATTGACCCGCCGCGGCTTGCCGGTAATAGGCCAGATCGGCGCAACCCGATAAAGCCAGGATGCCGCTCAGGGTTAACACTGAAACCCAAAACCGGGAAAGCTGCACAAAAATTCCTCATTCAATCTGCTACTGTCCTAATCAAGACCTGAGCGATGTTTCCAGCGCTGGAGGTTGAAAGACGCTTGTTGAACTTCACGAATGATCGGATGAATACAGACACAATGACCATTTATCTTGTCGGCGGTGCAGTCCGTGACGCGTTGTTAAACCTGCCAGTTAAGGAACGGGACTGGGTCGTGGTCGGCGCTACCCCGGACGACTTGCTCACCCGTGGCTTCCGTCCGGTGGGCAAGGACTTTCCGGTATTCCTGCATCCGGAAACCCATGATGAATACGCCCTGGCGCGTACCGAACGCAAGACCGCGCCAGGCTATCATGGGTTCCACGTCCACGCGGCTCCCGAAGTGACTCTGGAGGATGACTTGCAGCGCCGTGACCTCACCATCAATGCCATGGCGCGTGATGCGCAAGGCCAATTGATCGATCCCTATCACGGCGCCCGTGATCTCGAAGCCCGTTGGTTGCGTCATGTCTCGCCAGCCTTTGCTGAAGACCCGGTGCGAATTCTTCGCGTGGCCCGCTTTAGCGCCCGTTATGCGTCACTCGGCTTCCGGGTTGCACCGGAAACCTTGGCTCTGATGCGAGACATGGCCGCCAGTGGCGAAGTTGATCACCTGACGTCAGAACGGGTCTGGGCAGAAACTGTGCGCGCGTTGGGCGAATCGCGTCCCGAACGATTCATTGAAACGCTGCGCGACTGTGGCGCGCTGGCTCATATTTTCCCGGAGCTGGACCGCTTGTTCGGCGTACCGCAGCCTCCCGCTCATCATCCAGAAATCGACACGGGCGTCCATACACTGATGGCCTTAGCCCAGGCGGTACAGTTAGGTGCGGATGCCGTGACCCGTTTCGCCGTGCTGGTTCACGATTTCGGCAAGGGAATGACTCCACCTGAGGAATGGCCACGCCATCTCGGCCATGAAGATCGTGGCGCCGATCTGGTACGCGCCTTCTGCCAGCGGCTACGGATTCCTAACCTGCACCGGGAACTGGGGGTCCTCACCGCCCGTTATCATACGCATTGCCATCGGGCGTTAGAGTTGCGCCCAAAAACCCTCCTCAAAATCCTGCAAGGATTAGACGTCCTGCGCAAACCGCAGCGCTTTGAACAGTTCCTGCTGGCTTGCGAGGCGGATGCCCGGGGTCGCCTGGGGCTGGAAAACCGGAATTATCCTCAGGCAGATCTGTTGCGACGCATCTATCAAGCTGCATCCAGCATCCAAGCGCGACCGTTGATGGAGCAAGGTTTAGGTGGGCTGGCGCTGGCCGAAGCCTTGCGGCAAGAACGGCTGGCGGCGATTACTGAAGCACGACAAGCATTTGAAACGTGTTAACGTAATGCTTGACCCGCACTTTTTTCTGGTTATAATCCGCCCCCCTATGAACCAGAAACTTCGTAACCCCCATTTTTTATCCATTGCTGACCGGTATTCACCGGCGATACGCGGTTGCGTGTCAGTGGTGGATCTGACGTAGGTCCTGCGAGATTCAGCTCGGAGGGTCCTCGCCAGGCAACCCTCCGGACGGGAATAAAAGAACCCCGGTCGGCGGTGCGCCTTCCGGGGTTTTGTTTTTTCTGCAACTTGTTCGAAGCGGCCTCGCCGCCGCACAGCGGTACCGGTTCTGAATGCCGGTCCGGCGCGCCCACGCTAACCATCGCACGGCGTGTATCGGGCGACGGCGGGACTTCGAAGCGAGGAAAGTAGCTCAGTGGGTAGAGCAACTGATTCAGTATCAGTCGGTCGAGGGTTCAACTCCCTTCTTTTCACTGGTTAAGGCTCTAAACAGGCCTGCGGTTCGAATCCGCTTGGATGCCACAAGCATCCCTCCTCGCAACACCCGGGAGCCGTCCCGGCAGGCGGTTGTTGACCTCGCGTTTCGGCGTGATGTTGATGGCCGGCCTGCAGCGCCTGCGTGACTTTGCGCGGCGGGCAACGGATCGACGCCAATGATTGGCCAGCCGGCCGCAGCGAAAGCAGCAAGGATGCCTCGTGTTGCAGCCCGGCCCGCCGGTGATCCGCCCGATCTGCCCCGTCGCCCGCTGCATGGGCGTGGGGCGCGCTCCCAATTCTTTCAACCTAATGATCAACTCAGCCGGCGGGAATCGTTCTTAATGACATCCTGACGTTCGGCAGTGGCGGGCCAGAAACGGCGCCGATAGCAACACGCCACGCTCAACCGCTGGATACGGCGGAACAGGAAGACCCAAAATACGTTTATAAGGAGAACCAATATGTTGGGTTACCAACGAATCATCATTGCCCAAAACGAGCGTGGGCTTCACTTCTATAACCGCCGATTGGTGGCCATCCTGGAACCGGGGGTCTACCGCTGGTTCGATCCGCTGCGTCACCATGAGGTGCAGCGCTACGATCTGACTGTGGCTGAGTTCAATCATCCGTGGCTGGATGTGTTGTTGCAGACCGATCCGGTTTTGGTGGAACAGCACTTCCAGGTCGTGGAAACTGGTGAACACCAGGCGGGCTTGGTTTACAAGAACGGTCGCCTGGAAGGCGTATTGCCGCCAGCAACCCGGCAGGCTTACTGGCGTGGCCCGGTCGAGGTGAAGGTAGAGATGCTTGACACCGGTACGGACTACGCCCTGTCACGGGCGCATGCTGCCCTACTGGCCCGGCCTTCGGCAGCGCTGGCCCGGAACCTGAACGGCTTCATCCTGGCCACCGAGGTCGAAGATAACCACGTTGGCTTACTGTTGGCCGATGGTGAACTGGTCCGCACCCTGTCGCCTGGTCTGCATGCCTTCTGGCGCTTCAACCGGGTGATTAAGGTGGAAACTGTGGATCTGCGTTTGCAGACCGTGGAAGTCTCTGGTCAAGAAATTTTGACCAAGGATAAGGTCAGCCTGCGCGTTAACCTGTCGGCAGTGTATCGGATCGCCGATCCGGTCAAGGCGCGGAGCGAACTGGGCAACATCGCCGAATACTTGTACCGGACCTTGCAATTCGGTTTGCGGCAGGCAATCGGCACCCAGCCGCTGGATAGTTTGCTCGGCGACAAGGACGACTTGGATCGGGTCGTGCGGAACTACGCAGCGGAACGGATTGAGCCGCATGGATTGGCAATGGAGACGGTCGGCATTAAGGATGTGATCCTGCCCGGCGAGATGAAGGATATTCTCAACCAGGTGGTGACCGCCGAAAAGGCAGCACAGGCCAATGTCATCCGCCGGCGCGAGGAAGTCGCCGCCACCCGCTCGCTGCTCAACACGGCGAAGCTGATGGAAGAAAATCCGATTCTGCTGCGCCTGAAGGAACTGGAAGCACTGGAAAAAGTGGTGGATAAGGTCGAGCGGCTGACCGTGTTTGGTGGCCTGGATGGCGTATTGCGCGACACAGTGCGCATCAATCTGCCGGCCCATTGAGGGCACATATAGAGTGACCCGCACTTATGCCCCTCTCGCGTAATCGGGAGAGGGGCTTTGATGCTGCTGCTGAGAGTCGAACTTGCATGTCTAGCACCATCGCGATGCTATTGCTGGGTCTGGGAACGCTATTAGTGGGGAATGGCCTGCTCGGTACTTTGCTAGGCATTCGGGCACGGCTGGAAGGCTTTACTAACACCGCGATCGGTACGTTGATGGCGGCCTATTTTCTGGGTTATGTGGCAGGTACTTTCCTGGTCCCGGTCTTGATTCGACGGGTGGGTCATATCCGCACCTTCGCTGCACTGGCAGCAATAGGTTCGGTATCTGCGCTGTGCTACGGGCTGATCATACATCCGGTCGCCTGGGCAGTGTTGCGGATGATAACGGGGATCGCAGTGCTGGGTGTCTACATGGTGGTGGAAAGCTGGCTCAATGAACAGGCGCCGCACCATATTCGCGGTCAAGTCTTCGCGATCTACATGATCGTAACGCTGGTTAGTCTGGCTGCTGGGCAATATCTGATCCTGACAGGCGATACGGGTGCTCTGGTGCTTTTCGCCATCGCTTCCATACTGTTCACCTTAGGGTTGATGCCCATCGCCGCCACCCGCGTCCATGCTCCTCAACCGCAGGCACACTCATCTGTCAGCCTGCTTCATCTATTCTGGCTAGCGCCCTTGGCCGCTTGCGGTGCGTTCATAGCCGGTATTGTCAGCGGTGCTTTCTGGAGCCTGGGCGCGGTATTCGCACAACGAATGGGCTTACCGGAAGAGGGTATCGCCTTATTCATGAGTGCCACTATTATCGGCGGCGCGTTGCTGCAATGGCCCATTGGCCGGCTGTCCGACCGTTATGGCCGGCGCTTCATACTCACCACGGTCAGCTTCGCTGCCGCCTTGGTGGTGCTACTGGCGCTACAGGTGATGTATGAATCGCTGGCAGCGTTGATAGCCTGCGCTTTCCTGTATGGCGGGCTGATGTTTTCGATCTACAGCCTGAGCGTAGCACTTATGAATGACCGTTTGAGCGCACCAGGGGATGTGCTGGATGCCACGCGCGGTTTGTTGTTGATCTTCGGCATAGGTTCGATTGCCGGACCGGCGATCGGTGGCCCGCTCATGGACGGGTTTGGGCCTGGCACCATCCCTGCCTACTCAGCGGCTTGGCTGGGCTTGCTGGGTTTGCTGGGTCTGATGCGTTTGGTTTTGGCTAAACCGATTCCTCTGATACAACAGGGTCGATTCGTGCTGATGGTGCGCACCACGCCGGTGGCTCTGGAGATGTTGCCGCAGACCGATGTTCAACCCGAATTGGATCTGCCGCTGCCATCGAAAGATTCCTAAGACAAGGTTTATCAGCAGCTAAACTTCAAGAGCGATTCAACATTTCGGAGAAGCACTCATGATTCGAGCCTACGCCGCCCATGAAGCCAAAGGCAAACTCACGCCGTTCGAATACGATCCCGGCGAACTGAAGCCGGATCAAGTCGAGCTGGATGTCATTGCCTGTGGCATCTGCCATTCGGACCTCTCCGTCCTGAATAACGAATGGCAAAACAGTACCTATCCTTTGGTGCCGGGTCATGAAGTCGTCGGCACAATTGCCCAAGCTGGCAGCAACGTCAAACACCTGAAGGCTGGCGACACGGTTGGCTTGGGCTGGTTCAGCGGCAGTTGCATGATCTGCGGCCAATGTATGAGCGGCAATCACAATCTGTGCGCCAGCAGTGAGCAAACGATCATCGACCGCCACGGCGGGTTCGCTGATAAGGTGCGTTGCAATGCAGAATGGGCGATGCCGTTGCCAACTGGATTGGATGCAAGAAAAGCCGGGCCGTTGTTCTGCGGCGGCATCACCGTCTTCAACCCTATCGTCCAGTTCGATGTGAAGCCCACCGACCGGGTTGGGGTGGTTGGCATTGGCGGATTGGGCCACTTGGCCATCCAGTTTCTGAACAAATGGGGCTGTGAAGTGACGGCATTCACCTCCAGCGATTCCAAGCGGGACGAAGCCTTGGGTATGGGCGCGCATCAAGTTGTCAATTCCCGCGACGAAGGGCAACTGGAAAAAATCGCCGGCTCGCTGGATTTCATCCTATCGACCGTTAATGTCGATCTGAACTGGCCGGCGTTTCTGAATGTTCTGGGACCGAAAGGACGGCTGCATACGGTCGGAGCGGTCCTGACGCCCATTCCCGTCGCGGCGTTTTCGCTGATCACCGGTCAGAAGAGCGTATCCGGTTCGCCGCTGGGTTCCCCAGCCACTATTCGCAAGATGCTGGATTTCTGCGCCCGGCATCGGATTGCACCAGTGACCGAGCATTTCCCGATGAGTCAGGTCAATGAAGCGCTAGCCCGTTTAGAGGCTGGCAAAGCACGCTATCGTATTATTTTGGAAAACGATTTTACCTAACCCCAATCACCCCACAGCGCTTGCAATGCCGCCAGCGCCGCAACGCCAGCGGTTTCGGTGCGCAGCACCCGCGGCCCCAGACGGACGCCAGCGAATCCAGCGGCTTGAGCCCCAGCGATCTCCGCCGGACTCAAGCCGCCCTCGGGGCCGATCAGCAGCGTTACAGTACCCGTAGGTGGTTCCAGCCCGCGCAAGCCTTGTTTCGCCAATGGATCGAGCAACAAGCGCAAGCACGCTCTAGCACCTTCCTTGCTCGCTTCGCCGCCTCCTTCTACCCTTCCCTCACGAGGCGGGAAGGGATCGTTCTGCTGCGCCAGCCACTGGATCAGTGGCAGTGGTTCCCGTAATTCCGGTAGCTGATTGCGCCCACATTGCTCACAGGCGCCGATTACAATGCCGCGCCAGTGCAGGATCTTGCGCATCAACCGCTCACCGGTTAAATCAACCCCGCCGCGTTTCGCAAACAGCGGCTGGATCGCGGCAACGCCCAGTTCCACAGCTTTCTGAAGAGTGTAATCCATCTTTTCGCCGCGTGAGATACCTTGCGCTAGCATCACCTGCAAAGGCGATTCGGCCTCGCCGGGTAAGGTGCCGGTCACCTGTGCCCAGGCTTCTCGCTTGCCGATTTCTAGCAAGATTGCTGTAAATGCTCCGCCTTGGCCATTGAACAACGTCAGAGGCGCATCCGGCTTGAGCCGCAAGACACGCGCTGCATGGTTAAAAGCGTTGCCGTTCAGCGGCAGGGTCATGCCGGTCGCTAGCGGGACCGGGAGATAAAGTCGGGGAACACGCATATCGATATGAATTCAGAAAATCTTGACGGGCGGTTAATGATATTGCCGTCCGCCAAATTTCACTGCACACGCAGCCGCTGACTGCGGACGGCCTAAAACCTTGAACGAGATGGCGCCCCGCGGGATGCAGCCAGTCCAGATGTTTCGCAGTCTCGACCTCTTCTGCTCCTGCGTCAAAGTGCATTGCGGCATCTTAGGTTGGGATTTTGATCATCTGGCCCATACGGCTAAAAGGGCAATTACTAGAACCATATCGCTACAAAGTTCAACAATGGCCGGCAGCGTGCCAGCTGCGACAGACTGCGGCGTTGTTCAGGATAGTAACTCTTGCGGAAGATGGTTCGCCCAAGCCAATGATTCGATGCTGCTGTGCCTCCCGCAAGGCGCCATTACCCGGATCAGAGGGCTTCGGCATAGATCGTTTTGATATCTGCGAGGCTGGCGCGGCGTGGATTGGTAAATAGGCAGGCGTCACGGCTCGCCGGTGGAGCCAGATCGGCAATCGTGCTGGCGTTGACGCCACGCGCTGCCAGACCCTCATGAACTCCACAAGCTTTCCGAAGGTTTTGCAATAGTTTCGTAATCTGTTTTTCCCGGACGGCCGCTGGCGCACCAGCAAGGGACACGCCGAGGGCTTGGCCGATACGCTGGTAGCGCTCCTCGGCAGCGGGATAATTGAAACGCAATACATGTTCAAGCAGTAAGGCATTGCTTTCGCCGTGTGGCAGATCCAAATAGCCACCCAAGCTATGTGCCATGGCGTGGACTGCGCCAAGGCTGGCATTGGAAAAGGCCAGGCCGGCGTGCAGGCTGGCCAGCATCATATTCTCGTAGGCCGCTAGATTAGCAGGATTGGAGACTGCCGGCAGAAGATGGTCGCGGACCAGCTCAATTGCCGCCAAGGCGTGGACATCCAGCACTGGTGAATTTGCGGTGGAAACATAAGCTTCAATGGCATGTGTTAATGTATCAAGCCCGGTGCAGGCTATGAGATAAGGATCAAGGGTGGTGATGGTTTCCGGGTCCACCAATGATACGTCCGGTACTACGCTCTTGCTAACAATAGCGATCTTATAGCGCTGCACTGTGTTATTGATGATAGCAAACTGTGAAATGTCGGCGGCAGTACCAGCGGTGGTGGGGATACAGATCAGCGGTGGCCCTGGTTGCGGGATGCGGTCGACGCCTTCATAGTCCAGGATATGGCCACCGTTCGCGGCGACAATGCCGATGCCTTTGGCGCAGTCAATAACGCTGCCGCCACCCAACGCCATGATAACGTCACAGCCTTCGTCATGATAAATGGCAGTGCCGGCCATAACTTCATAATCCCGAGGGTTCGGTGTGACGTCATGGAACACGACCGATTGCAACCCGCATTCTTCCAAATCAGCGAGCAGCTCGTTCAGCCAGCCCGCGCGGATGATGCCAGGGTCGGTGACGATCAATACGCGCCGGGCTTGCAGATTCCGGGCGTAGAAACCGGCACGCTGCCGTGCGCCAATGCCGAAAATAAACTCGGGTGCAACAAATTTGCGCAAGTCGTAAAGTGGCATGGTCCCTCCTTTGCGTCGGGCCGATAGCTCTTACAATAGTATTCAATTTTTCTGCCCTGCAATGGAGGGTTGCAGGAGGCAGTTTCTAACATAATAACCTTTATAAACCTCCTGTATTTTAATAAAGCTCTTTAATAAAGCTTAGCGGGTATTTGAGGAATAGAAAGAGATTGATCTGGGATTAGACACTTGAAAACTATCTTGGGAGAACCCGATTTGACTGAAACGCTACTGATTCTTGCGGCCGGCAACCCTAGCCGGGGTGATGACGCCTTGGGACCCTTGTTTCTGGAGCACTTAATGGTTGAGCAGGAACAGCGTAACGGCTGGGGATATGTTGAGTTGCTTACCGACTTTCAATTCCAGATCGAACATGCAGTCGATCTGGAAAACCGGGCACTGGCGCTGTTTGTCGATGCCAGCGTATGTTGTCCAGCGCCCTACCAATTCACTCTTCTTCAACCTATCCAGGACACCAGCTATACCAGCCATACGCTGTCGCCCGCCGCCGTGCTGTATGTCTACCAGCAAATCAACTATCTCCCACCCCCACCGGCGTTCCAGCTGGCGATTCGTGGCGAAAGCTTTGAATTGGGTGAACCATTAAGCACAGCGGCGAAAGCGAACCTTGCGGCAGCTCTAGAATTCGCTGGCCGGTTATTAGCGATGCCGGATGATGAAACATGGCGCCGGTTTGTGGAAATCCACGAAAATTTCCTATCCTAACCGAATGTTTCATCAACCCCTTGCGAGGGCGAATCTGCAAGAGATCAGGGTATTTGCCATCTGCCATCGTGCTGGATCGCCGGCCGTACCGTCTATGCTGGTGATGAATGAGGGATGGGAGACGGATGGTTTTAGCCTAATGTACCATCGATTATGGAAGTAGCCATCGCGGTATCTTACTGAGATGAATCCACGCGCAGAACACCCGTGTTATGCTGGGTGATGGTGATGATGGCGGGCGCCGCCGTGCGCCCCGGCTTCTGGCTCGAACGGCACTTGCTCATGGATCACGTCCAGCCCCAGTTCTTGAACCATCTCATCGAGCACATGGTCATGAAGATAGCGCAACCAGCCTGAATCGATCTGTAACGGGATGTGGCGGTTGCCAAGGTGATAGGCAGCGCGCGCCAGCAACAAGGCATTGTCCGTGCGGGCCGTGGAAACATGTTCTGCAGCAGCATGAACCTCAACGACCAAACCCGTGGTTGTCCGTAACCGGTCGCTATGACGCAGCACCGTGCCTCGTGGTAGAAACAGGCCTACATCGGCGCCATTGTCCAGCCAGGTTCGCAAGCGGCTTTTCTGGCGCAGCTCAAAGGGCAAGGTCAACGTCGTTTCAGCAGGCAATGCCTCATGTAAACGCTCAACGATTTGCAATTCCACAGGTTCAATAACGTCCATGAGCGGCTTCTTCTCGGGGATGTTCAATGCATGAGGCAGCAGATTCCGCCCCTTCCTTTCCTCTTACAAGGAAGTATTTAGAACAAAAAGTACCTTTGTGCTAGGGGCAGGATGGTAGCGGGTTCACAGGTGAGTAGGATTCCGTCAGCCCGTACTTCATAAGTTTGTGGATCAACCTCAATCTTAGGCAGCGCCTCATTATGAATAAGATCACGCTTGCATATCGCGCGCGTGTTATCTATTTCCAGGCGTTGAGGAACTCAAAGCCACCCCCCCGCCAGCGTCACCAAGGTTAGATGCACGTACAGCTTAGGGTTCATTGACCCGTTATTGGCGATACCGGATGTCAAAACCTGGCACTGATTTGTGGAAATCCACGAAAATTTCCTATTCAATTGGCATCCTCCCGATCCTGATAACCCCCCTACCATCATTCATTTTCCATCGGAAACCGGACCATGAACTATGCGCTTTCTACCTTTTTTATCACATTAGTCTTGTTTTTTGGAATGCTGGTGCTTCTCGAAGCCGGCCGGTGGGTAGGCAACCGCCGGCTGACAAGCGATGCTGAAGGCGCCCGGGCTGGCACCGGGGCGATTGAAGGCGCGGTGTTCGCGCTGCTGGGCCTGCTGATCGCCTTCACCTTTTCAGGTGCGGCTTCGCGCTTTGATGTGCGCCGGAATTTGGTGATCGAGGAGGCCAATGCAATCGGAACCGCCTATCTGCGGCTCGATCTGCTACCCACTGATGCACAACCGGCGTTGCGTGACCTGTTCCGGCGCTATGTGGATTCCCGGCTGGAGGCTTACCGGAGATTGCCCGATATCGAAGCCGCTAAAGCAGAGCTGGCACGCTCCATTCAATTACAAGAGGAAATTTGGACCCAGGTAATAGCCGCTGGACGGGTCGAAGGCGCGCAGCCACCGGCCACGATGCTGCTCCTGCCAGCGCTAAACCAGATGATCGATATTGTCACCACCCGCGCTATGGCCACTCAACTGCACCCGCCACTCGTCATCTTCGTGCTGCTATTTGGGTTGGCGCTAACCAGTGCGCTGCTAGCTGGTTATGGCATGGCAGGTGGCCAGTCACGCAACTGGTTGCACATGATCGGTTTCGCCGCCGTCATGGCAGTGGCAGTGTACGTCATCATCGATATTGAATACCCACGCTTGGGCCTGATCCGGGTCGATGCCTTCGACCAAGCGCTAATGGAAGTACGGGCGAGCATGAAGTGAATGACGACAGGTAGCCGAGCAGGAGCAATGATAAGAGCCAGCCTGGACAGACCGCTTGCCGTTAATGTGCGGCGCAACGCTCGACAAATTGCCCAATGCGTTCAAACGCTTGCTGGGCTTCCGGCAGAATCGGTTCAAACAAATGCCAGACATGCAGCATTTCCGGCCAGGTTTCTAATTCTGCTTTGGAGCTGGATGCACAGGCCTTATTCACGTAACGCTGGGCATCGCCCAGCATCATCTCGGCTTCACTGGCCTGTACCAGAATCGGCGGCAACCCCGATAAATCGCCAAAAATTGGTGAGATCAGCGGATTCGGCGGGATCATCCGGTTAACAACCCAGAGAATAAGCAGTCGAATAGAGCGGGGAACCTTTATGAACCTTTCCAAACCCGGCCCCAGCATCAGATCGGTCTTGAGGTTACTCTTAAGGGTGGGACTGGAGAAGGTCGTATCCACGCTTGGCGAAATAGCGATAGCACCATGGGCAGCGCGCAAACCTGCGTCACGCGCCCAAGCGATCAGCGTCAACACGAGGCCGCCTCCCGCTGAGTCGCCCGCCACGAACAATTCCCGAACCGGGGCTGGTCCCTCGGGGCCGTGGTCCAGAATCCAACGATAGCCGGTTTGACAATCCGCAATTAATTCTCGCCGCGAATGTTCTGGCATCAGCCGATAGTCCAATACGAGCACCGCAGCGCCTGTGACCCGCGCCAGTTGCGTGGTGATCACTCGATGACCGTGCGGACAACCGCTGATGAAACTGCCACCGTGCAGGTAGAGCAAGCGACGCTGCAGATCGGCGTCTGGCGCTAGCACCCATTCGCCGGGCACGCCACCCGCATCCACCTCCTGAACCCGGTATCCTGAATCCTCCGCCAACAACGGCGGTTCGCAAAATCCCCTTGCCATCACTGCCCGGACAGTGGTTAGCCATTGTTTTCTGGGGACAGCGCGAATTTCCTTTTGCGCTTGTTCCAACAAGTGCAGCACCTTTTGATGCTCAGGACTCGCGTGGTCCCGCGACCCAGCGCGAGAGTTTCTTATTGGTTGATCGTAAGCCCGCAAGGCCGAGCCTTTAAGGAAAACCTGGATGAGCACCCAGGCTGCGAAAATGATGGATAATAACCCCACCAAGGTTAGCATCGTCCAGTCCAGCATAAGTAATTTGCACCTCTCACATCTGATGATTGCTGATACCGTTTTCAAATTTGATGAGCCATAGTGCCTCTTACAGCCAATGCCTACAATAAACACAGACTCGACAGGCTCGCCTTGTATACCGCCTCCAAGTTTGGGAATATTCCAGGCCATCCTCCACTCTTGGAGTCACGGTGGCTGATCTAAGCGTTTCTCTCTCACAAGTCACCACAAGCTTATAAAAAGCTAGAGCAACACCATGAATCGAAGGAACTTTTTATCTCAATTACTCAGCCTGGCCGCCTGTGGGGCATTGCCAGTTTCACTCATCCAAGCGGCTGCAACCGGCAGTGACGGCCAACCCTTCAATCAGGAATGGTTACGAGCGACCGCACAACGGCTAGCCCAGGAACCCTATCTCGCCCCTGCTGACGCCCGCCCACCCTGGCTCGCAGCAATGGATTGGGACGATTACCAGGCTCTCAATAACTTTCGTATCGATCACAGCCTGTGGGCTGGCGGTGAACTGCCCTTCCAGGCCCGGTTCTTTCACTTGGGGCTTTACTTTCATCACCCTGTTAGCCTTTACGAAGTTGCTAACGGCTTTGCCCGGCCCATTACTTTTTCACCGGAGATGTTCAAGTACGGCCCCAAGGTCAAAGACCGGATTCCGGAATCAGCCGGCGATCTCGGTTTCGCCGGATTCCGCGTCAACACACGCTCCGACTGGGAGCGGGACATGTTCTCCTTCCTCGGCGCCAGTTACTTCCGCGCAGTCGGCGCGAGTAAACAGTACGGCTTATCCGCCCGCGGCCTAGCTATCGATACCGGCATGGATCGACCAGAGGAATTTCCCATTTTCCGCAGCTTCTGGCTTGAGAAGCCGGCAGCAGACGCCCAAGCGCTCACGATCCACACCTTGTTAGACAGTCCCAGCATTACCGGTGCCTACACCTTCGTCGTCACTCCAGGTGACACGACCGTCATGAAGGTCGAAACCCATTTGTTCCCCCGCCGTGCTATTGAACGGCTGGGTATTGCGCCGATGACCTCGATGTTCCAGTACGGTGAAAACGACCGGCGAGTCTCTGATGACTTCCGCCCGGAAATTCACGACTCGGATGGATTGGCGCTGTGGACCCACGCGGGCGAATGGATTTGGCGGCCACTGATGAATCCTCACTATATCCGGGTCAATTCCTTCTTGGACAACAACCCGCGTGGCTTTGGCCTGCTGCAACGTGACCGTGATTTCGCCAATTACCAGGATGATGGCGCTGCCTACCACAAGCGGCCTTCTCTATGGATAGAACCCTTAGGCGACTGGGGTCAAGGCGCGGTGCAACTCATTGAAATTCCCACCTCCGACGAGACGTTCGACAATATTGTCGCCTTCTGGAACCCAGCCCAACCGGTGCAACCCGGCCAGGAGATGCGCTTTAACTACCAAATGTACTGGGGCGCACAATCACCGTACCAACCGCTAGTTGCCCAGGTTGCTGCTACCCGTCTGGGTGTGGGTGGCATCCCAGGCCAGAAGAAAACCGTGCCAATGCGCAAGTTCGTGATCGACTTCACGGGTGGCCGGCTCAACCATCTGAATCAGAAAGCCAAGGTGGAAGCCGTCGTTTCCGCCTCACGCGGCGAAATTCGTGACGTGGCAACCCGGCCTATTCTGGAAACGCCGCTGTGGCGCTGTCATTTTGATCTCGTCGTTAGCGGCAGCGAACCCGTAGATCTGCGTTGCTATTTGCGCGATGCTGAGGGTGCGCTCAGCGAAACCTGGTTGTATCAATGGTCACCAGCACCGGCACCGGCACCGGCACCGGCACCGGCTAACACCTGAGAGGAGACTCAAAAACCATGGTGCTGCGCCGGCTGCAATCCATTTTCACCCCTGCTCACCCCAAACCGGGCAAGTTTGACGAAGCGCTGATTCATTCGGCTATCGAGCGCGTTGTAGACGGCACCGATCCTCGCTTGCGCGCTGTAAGAAACTACCCGCGTAAACTCCGGGATGCCGTAGAGCGGGCCATCGAATTTGTCGTCACGTTCGTCGATACCTTCCCACCGGCCATCGAACTCAGCCGGCGCAGTTTTACGACCGATCCCCGGGTGCGCGCATTGTTCGCCTCGCCTGAACAACTCCGGGAAATCATCAGCTTTAGTCAAGGTATGCTCAGCTACCTGCAGCAAAATCCTGGCCCGCTCCCGCAAACGCTCTATGCTGTCCTGGTGACCGAGCGAGTTGAGAAAAATGTCCTTGGCATGGACTTGCAAGGCGACCTAATGCGGCGCGATGTGGCGCAAACCGTGATAAATTTTCGCGACCCTCGCGTCTCTTTACCAACCGACAATGCCGCCGAAAGCCGCCGGGATGCCATGAACCGGGTATTCGACTACCTGGTCGAGATCGCACTGCAACGCTTAGTTTCGACCCGTACCCGCAAGCAGCAACTGGAGCAACAACAGCGCCAGTTATTGCAAAAAAAGGCACAGCTTTATAAAGCAAGCACGCTGGCTCTGGAACCTCTGATGGAACTTCGGGTTCCCGAAGCACCTGATGCCGGGGCGATCGAAAAGCAACTACAAGCGATTGAAGCCGAGCTGGCGCGTATCCGCATCAGCTCCGCCACCATTGAAAACCATCTAGCAAAAGTGGCCGCCACGCTGCGCGAACCCGAAAAACATTTACATCTAGAACGGGTCGTGCTCACTCTGAATCATATGAATGTCAAGATGGCATCCAATGCGTTGCACAATACCAACACACTGGAATTCGATGAAATCCTGCTACGCCAGGACGCTCGCCGTTTTACCATGGCGTTCGTGCGCTTTCCCAGTAGCGAACTGCTACCGCAGCCCGATTTCTTCGACCAGGCACGCCGGATGCTGACACCGCGAGTCATGACTTAACTCCGCCCGCCCGAGGCCAGCCGATGAGCGTGACGGGTGGTTTCCGGCAAACGATAGCGGGTGCAACACATGATTACGTAACCAATTGCTGTTTCCAGGCTGACCCGATGGCCGGACGAGATATACAGCGGCTTGACACCGGGCCGGGTACGCAGCACCACGCCAATGATCTCACCATTCGCCCGCAGTGGCGCCCATGCTCCACGATGATTGGGCGGTTCGTCATACGTTCCATATAAACGGGTCTTGGCGACGCCAATCGATGGAATATTCACCAGCAACCCAAGATGGCTGGCAATACCCAAACGACGCGGATGAGCGATGCCCTGCCCATCGCACAGCAACAGATCCGGCAATTCTTGCAACTGCTCCAGCGCATCGAGCACCGCTGGCAATTCACGGAACGACAGCAGGCCCGGCACATAAGGAAATTCAGTGGGGCGGCGAGCAATCGCAGTTTCCAGGACATCCAGTTCCGGGTAACGCAGCACGGCGATCGCTGCACGCGTCACGGCGCCGCCCTCCTCGAACCCTACATCCACACCAGCGACCCGCCGCACCGGTCCCAACCGGTCTTCAAGAATCAGATACGCGCGCAATTCCCGTTGCAAGCTAATCGCTTCAGAGGGACTGAGATTCCAAGCATGTGAAAAGTGAAGTTTCATGTTACAAGTTTATTCGCTGGTTCCACGCAGTTAAACTAGCATCCCTTTCCGCCACTTCGATTCCGGATCCATCATCATGCGGCAACTCAAACTTGGCATCCCCAAAGGCAGTTTGGAAAGCGCCACCATCGCACTGTTCAACCAAGCTGGCTGGACCATCAGTCCTCACAGCCGCAACTATTTTCCTACTATCAATGATCCTGAAATTGGCTGTTCGCTGGTTCGCTCCCAGGAAATGGCCCCTTATGTCGCCAATGGCACGCTTGACGCCGGTCTGACCGGGCTGGACTGGATTCTGGAAACCGAGGCCGATGTAGTAGAAATCGCCGAGCTCAGTTACTCAAAAAGTTCCGATCAGCCGGCCCGCTGGGTGCTGATCGTGCGCGGCGATTCCGCGATCAGCTCAGTGGAAGACCTAGCTGGCAAACGCATCGCTACCGAACTCATTGGTTTCACCCGCCGCTATCTGGCGGAACGCGATATCAAAGCCAGCGTAGAATTTTCCTGGGGTGCGACTGAAGCCAAAGTCGTTGAGGGTCTTGTCGATGCAGCGGTCGAGATCACCGAAACCGGCAGTACCATCCGCGCCCATGGATTGCGCATCGTCTGCGACTTACTGCACACCACCACTCGCCTAATCGCCAGCCGCGCCGCGCTGGACGATCCCTGGAAAAAAGCCAAAATCGATCAGATCGCCCTGCTGACCCGCGCTGCGCTGGCGGCTCGCCACAAGGTCGCGTTGAAAATGAACGTGCCGGTGGCCCAAATTGACCAGGTCGTTCATCTACTACCCAGCCTGCATGCGCCGACGGTTAGCCACCTTTACGACCGCAACTGGCTGGCGCTGGAAACCGTGGTCGATAGCGGTCAGATACGTGACCTCATCCCCCGCCTGACTGCGGCCGGCGCCCAAGGCATCCTCGAATATGAGCTGAGGAAAATGGTCTAATCGACAACAACGATTAGCCTCCTGCTAAACTTCACTTTTCAAGCCCTGCAATGATTTTGCGAAGCGCGTTGCCGGTCTTACTGAAATATCGTTAAACTTGATCCACGCCCGATACCCATCGGGTCTTGCTTTGTCAACCAATCCCATCCTCATTTGCTGGAGTCCTGTATGGCCGTGGAACGTACCCTGTCTATTATCAAGCCTGGCGCTGTTGCCAAGAATCTGATTGGTAACATCATCAATCGTTTTGAAGAGCATGGTCTGCGCATCATTGCTGCCCGGATGATCCACCTAACTCAAGAGCAGGCCCAAGCTTTTTACGCTATTCATCGCGAGCGCCCGTTTTTCCCGGAATTAGTGGCCTACATGACAGAGAGTCCTTTCATCGCCCTGGTGCTGGAAGGTGAGAACGCCATTGCTAGAAACCGCGAACTTATGGGGCCCACTGACCCAAGCAAAGCTGCACCGGGTACGATCCGCGGCGATTTCGGTAAAAGCATCACCCGCAACACCGTCCACGGATCTGACGCTCCGGAAACTGCCGTTACTGAAATCGCCTTCTTTTTCAGCCACGTCGATCTATTTCCGCGCGCCCGCTAAGCGGCTCTCTTCCATTATTTATCCATCATGGGCAAAAGCGACTGTCATGACCGCTGATAAAACCAATCTACTCAATTTGGATCGCCGCGATCTGGAAGTGTTCTTCGCTCAACTCGGCGAAAAACCCTTCCGCGCAATCCAAATGATGAAATGGATTTATCACGAGCGTGTCACTGACTTCGCCAGCATGACCAACCTGAGTAAGACGCTACGGGAACGCTTGGCTGAATGCGCTGAGATTCGCCCGCCGCAGGTCGTACTGGATCAACCGTCGCGTGACGGTTCCCACAAGTGGCTGATCCGGTTAGACAACGGCAACAGTATCGAAACTGTATTCATTCCCGAGCCGGATCGCGGCACATTGTGCGTCTCCTCGCAAATCGGCTGCCCGCTGGACTGCTCGTTTTGCGCCACCGCTCAACAAGGCTTTAACCGTAATCTCACCGTTGCTGAGATCATCGGCCAGGTCTGGCAGGCCAGCCGCCTGTTGGGCGATCAGCGCAACGGCCATCGCGCCATCACCAACATCGTGCTGATGGGCATGGGCGAGCCGCTGCTCAATTTCGCCAATGTGGTGAAAGCAACCGATCTGATGCAAGATGATCTGGGTTTCGGCATCTCCAAGCGCCGCGTCACTCTCAGCACCGCCGGCGTGGTTCCCGCGCTGTACCGGTTGCGAGAAGTCTCCGAAGTCAGTCTTGCTGTCTCTCTGCACGCACCAACGGATGAGCTGCGTAATGAACTGGTGCCACTAAACCGCAAATACCCGATTGCCGAATTATTGGCCGCTTGCAAAAATTACATTATGGACAAGCCGCATCGCCGCATTACCTGGGAGTATGTGCTTTTGGATAAAGTTAATGACTCTGAGCAACACGCCCGGGCATTGGCAGCGCTAATCCGTGATATTCCATCTAAGGTCAACTTGATTCCGTTCAACCCATTTCCCGGCACGCACTACCAGCGATCCAGACCGGTAGCTATCACCCGCTTCCAGGCGGTGTTGATGGCTCATGGCTTGACCACCGTGATTCGCAAAACCCGTGGCGGCGACATCGCTGCGGCTTGCGGTCAGCTCGCTGGCCAGGTGCAAGCCCGCGGCCACCGGCTGAATCGCATGGCGCAGCTCGCAACGGGTTAAGGGAGAACTGTCGTGCAGCAACTCATTCCCTACCCGCTCATGCTGTCCCTGACACTGCTGCTTACGGCGTGCGCCAGCACCCAGGAGCAGGAGTTTAACCGCAATGTTGCCGAAGCCAATTTTAAGTTGGGCGTCGGCTACATGCAGTCCGGCCATTTTGAAGTCGCGGCTGAAAAGCTGCTGAAAGCGCTGCAATACCATGACAGCTATCCCGAAGCCCATAACGCCATTGCCGTGCTCTATGAGGAAATCCACGAATACGGTCCCGCTAACGAACATTACCGGCGAGCCATTGACCTCAAGCCTGACTACACCTTGGCTCGCCTGAACTTTGCACGATTCCTGTGCCTGCGCGAACCGGCGCGGACGGCGGAAGGCGAAAGTGAGTTTCAGAAAATCATTGCCGATCCGAACAATGCCGGTGCCAACACAGCAGAGGCTTACACCGGTTTGGCCATCTGCGCTCGCCAGCGCAATGACCCCGTTCAGGCCGAAGCCTGGTTGCGTCAGGCGCTGGATATCAATCCCAGCAATGCCGGCGCCCTGCTCGAACTGGCCCGGCTCAGTCAAACCCAGAACAAGACGTTACAGGCTCGCGCCTTCCTGCAACGCTACCATAGCCAGAGCCGCCCGACACTGCAAAGCCTGTGGCTTGGCATTACCATTGAATCCTCCCAAGATGGAGACCCGCTCTTGCGCCGCGATTACAGTGCCCTCTTGGTGGCGCAGTATCCGAATTCTGATGAAGCCCGCCGCCTAAAACAGCCGGAATAGCTTATGTCCCACGAGATCACTGCTGATTTCACTCCACTGGCTGAATCCGCCAGTACCCATGCCGAATCGCTAGGTGCCTGGTTCGCTCAGGTTCGTACCAGCCATGGCGCCGACCAGCGCGATGTTGCCCGCCACCTCATGCTGAACCCGTCCATCATTCAGGCCATTGAGAGTGACGACTTCGCCCGGCTGGGACCACCCGTGTTCGTGCGTGGCTACCTCAGCCGCTACGCGCGATTACTGAGCATGCCAGACCACCAAGTACTGGAACGCTATCGGGAACAAATTGGCATCGTTAGCCAGGACCTCCCACCACTCCAAGTGGTGCATCCACTGCGCCGCCAGGCCCGAACACGCGATCTACGCGGCCTGCTCTACTTGGCATTATTGATCGGCATCGGCTGGACTGCCATTCAGCACCTGCCCGACCTTGATCCTAGCCGCTTGGCGGTATTGTGGTCGGACGAGCAGCCCGCCGATGTTGGCCTTACAGCTAACAATATGGTGAAGGCAACGACTCAGACGCAATATCCATTCCAGTTCAAATCGGCTGAAACGGCAAACCCGGATACGGCATCCCCGCCTGATCCAGCACCGGCAACATCGCTTGCCAGTGCATCGTCTCCTGCACCTCAGCCTGCTGAACCTGCCCCAACGCGGGGAGAGGCGGCTGTGCCTTCAGTGGTCTTCACGGCGATCCAATCTTCGGCGCCTGCTGCGCCGCATGCGTCCTCACCAGAGCCAACGCCGGTACTGTCCGTATCCGGGGTACAAACTGCCATTGTTGCACCAACTGCCTTTACCACGCACCCAGATGATTCGCATTCGCCAGCGAATGCTGATGGCGAGGCGAAGCTACTGCTGGAATTCAGCAATGATTGCTGGGTGGAGGTTAAGGATGCACAGGGCAATATACTCACCAGCCGCTTGATGAAAGCGAATACCACACATGCTCTGTCAGGACCAGCACCCTTCAAGGTGACCTTGGGCAATGCACCCGCTGCTCGCATTATTCTGGATGACCGCTTGGTTGACACCACGGTCTATGTACCCCGGCGTGGTACTGTAAGCCGATTCACCTTGGATCGCGATTAGCGCCCTCCGGTGAGTTGCCCCGTAGAGACAACTCAATCCACCCGCATTGACTTCATATCTCCGCCCTGCTCCCTTTAAAGGAGCAGAGCAGTGAGTCAGCTTCCACCTAAAGCAAACTCATGGCCAAGCAATTTCAAGCCATCCGTGGCATGAATGATATTTTACCTGCCGAATCGATGCATTGGCAGGCACTGGAAACGACTACCCGCGAGGTGCTTGCCGCCTATGGTTATCATGAAATCCGTCTGCCGCTGGTCGAAAAAACTGAACTGTTCGCCCGTTCAATCGGCGAGGTCACCGACATCGTTGAAAAGGAGATGTATACCTTTAATGATCGCAACGGTGAAAGCCTGACCCTGCGTCCCGAAGGCACCGCGGGTTGCGTACGCGCCTGCATCGAACATGGACTGTTGCACAATCAAACACAACGATTGTGGTATGCCGGCCCAATGTTCCGTTACGAAAAACCCCAGAAAGGCCGTTATCGCCAGTTTCACCAGATCGGCGCTGAAGCCTATGGCATGGCCGGGCCTGACATCGATGCTGAATTGATCAGTCTGACCGCTCGGCTTTGGCGGCGGCTTGGTATTCATAACGTAACGCTGCAACTCAATTCCCTGGGTTCCAACGTTGCTCGCACCGCTTACCGGGAACGGCTGGTGGCCTATTTCATGGCACGGCATGGCGCGCTGGACGAGGACAGTCTGCGGCGGCTACATACGAACCCTCTGCGTATTTTGGACAGCAAGAATCCGGCGATGCGGACGGTGATTGAAGAAGCTCCTTCGCTGCTGGATCATCTGGATACCGAATCCCGGGTTCATTTCGAAACATTGCAAGGGTTGCTCGACAGCACCGGCACCACCTATGAAATTAATCCGCGCCTGGTACGAGGGTTGGATTACTACAGCCAAACGGTATTTGAGTGGGTGACCGATACGCTAGGCGCGCAAGGGACCATCTGTGCAGGCGGCCGCTATGATGCATTGATTGAACAACTGGGTGGCCAGACTGTACCCGGAATCGGTTTCGCAATGGGTCTGGAGCGGCTGGTTGCGATGTTGGCCGCCGCTGATCAGCCGGGCGTTGATCTTACTCCACACGCTTATTTGATTGCCGTTGGCGATGCTGCCCAGCAAGCGGCGCTGGCATTAGCCGAAAGACTGCGCGACCAGTTACCGGTGCTACGCTTGCGAATGAACTGCGGCGGCGGCGGGTTCAAGGCTCAATTCCGCCGCGCTGATCACAGTGGCGCCCGGTTTGCCCTGATTCTGGCTGAGAACGAGGTGAGCGCCGGCGCTTTGGCGATCAAACCCTTGCGTGACTCCCAAGGTGAACAGATTACCTTGCCGCAGGATCAGGCGGTTGACTGGCTGCGCGCAGCATTGGGGGCGATGCCTTAATGTTTTGATGTAGAAGGCTTCCAACGAGTTTGGCTGCTTCGCTGAAAGAATTAACTTGAATTGCTGGAGGATAGAACCGGATGGAGCAATACACCGATGACGAACGCGTCGAAGATCTTAAAAAATGGTGGCGCGACAATGGCCTCAGCATCATTGCCGGCATTGTCTTGGGCGTCGCCGCGATCTTTGGCTGGCGGTACTGGAATACCTATCGCGACACCCAGGCAGAGCAGGCTTCCCTGCGCTATGACGCTTTTATTAAAGCAGTAGAGAAGCCGGATAATCACCAAGCGCGCCAGAGTGGTCAGGCTTTATTAGCAGACTTCCCAGGCTCACCTTACGCCGCTTTGACAGCACTGCGGCTGGCTAAACTGGCGATGGACGGCGGTGACAACACCACAGCTATCCAGCAGTTACAGTGGGTGATCGATAACACCAAGCTTGCTGAACTTGGAGATATCGCACGGCTCCGGCTGGCACGGATATGGTTCGTTACTGACCAATTAAGCGATGCCAAAAAACTATTGGACACGGTCAACACTGCCAGCCTGACTATGGAATTGGAAGAGCTACGGGGTGATATCTACCTAGCTGGCAACGATACTGCAAAGGCCCGGGCTGCCTATACTGCGGCATTGGCGGCAGGCGGCGCCAACCGTATCCTGCAGATTAAACTCGACAACTTAGCTGTGCCCACTGCTGACACGGTCATTACCGCACCGGCTCCACCACCGCCAGTTGCCCATACCCCAACTGCTCTAGCACCAGAAGCTGCCCCAACTCCGGAATCCACCCCGGAACTTCCCGTCCCAGCCGCAAAACCGGTCCCAGAGCCTGTTTCAGCAGCACCGGCTGTAGGGTCTGCTCCAGAACCAGCGGTCACCGAACCGGCTCCGGTCCAGGAACCGGTAGCGGCTGAACCTGCTGCAGAACCCGTGGCGGCTAAACCTGCTCTTGCAGAACCAGAACCGGCTACCAAACCTGCCTTAGAACCGGTGGCAACTGAACCCGCTCCCGCCGAAGCTGCCCCGAAACCGACCGAACCGGCAGAAGCTGAACCCGCTCCCGCCGAAGCTGCCCCAAAACCGGCCGAAGTTGAACCCGCTTCTGTGGAATCTACCCTGAAACCCGCAGTAATTGAGCCTGCCCCGGCACCAGCTCCCGTAGAGTCTGTTCCGGCCACCGGACCAGCTCCAATATCTCCCGTATCCACTTCAGGTCCGCCATCATGATCCGCCTCGCCCTTTCTCTCTTGATCCTAATCTTGAGCACCGGTTGTAGCACCATCGGCGGTTGGTTCGGTGATTCTGACAATTCGATTCCCCCAGCGGAGCTTAAAACCATTGCTCAGCCGGTTGGTGTCCAGCAGCTTTGGGAAACCCAGATCGGTTCTGGCGCTGAAAAACAATTTATCCGCCTGACTCCAGCCTTGGTTGATGGACGCGTCTACGCTGCCAGTCATGATGGAACAGTCACAGCGTTAGATGCCCTTAGCGGGCAACGGCTATGGGAAACCTCAACCAATCTGCCGATCTCCGGCGGAGTGGGCGTTAGCGGCAATGGCCTGGTGTTGGCTGGAACCAGCAAAGGAGAAGTCATCGCGCTACGCCAGGAAAACGGCCAGGAAGCTTGGCATGCTCAGGTCTCCAGCGAAGTACTGGCCCCTCCGCGCGCCGCCAGCGGTATCGTGGTAATTCGCACGGCCGATGGAAAATTCACCGGGCTTGATGCGGATTCTGGGGAGCAGCGCTGGGTTTTCACTTATGCCATGCCGGCCCTTAGCCTGCGTGGCAACGCCCCGCCAGTCGTGACCCGTGATCTGGTCATCGCTGGACTCGATAACGGTAAGTTGTTGGTGCTGGCATTGACAAAAGGTTTGCCGCTAACTGAGAAAACTGTCGCCATACCACGCGGACGCACCGAGATCGAGCGGCTGATCGACATCGATTCTGAACCGAAAGTGTTCGCCGATATGCTCTACCTCGCTGCCTATCGCGGCAATATTGCCGCCATCGACATGCACAGCGGAAACCTGCTCTGGAATCGTGATATATCCAGTTATGCAGGACTGGATGTGGATGCCCGGCAAGTGTATACCAGCGATGATACCGACGCTGTACTGGCGCTGGATCGCGCCACCGGCAGCACATTCTGGAAACAGACGGAATTGACCGGCCGCCGATTGTCCGCTCCTGTCGTGACCACTGACCATGTCGTAGTCGGCGACTTCGAAGGTTATCTGCACTGGATGCGCAAAGAAGATGGCCGGATCGTGGGCCGGCTTCGCGCGGCCAGCAAAGCCATTGTGACTTCGCCGGTTGCCGTTGGCGATGTTGTCTTCATCCAAGGTCAAGGCGGCACCCTCGGCGCGTTCCGCGCTGGGAGCTGAGCAGCCCGGTGTCCGGTCTGATCCTGCGGATCGCCGTCCCCTCGCCTCTGTATCGAACATTCGATTATCTGCCGCCACCGGGCTGTGATCCGGCTGCACTACGGCCAGGAATGCGGGTGCGCGTTCCCTTCGGCCGGCGGCAAGTCATTGGCTTTTTAGTCGAACTGGGCACTGACACCCCGTTAGATATCGCCAGCCTCAAACCAGCACTGGCGATACTCGATACTGAACCGGTGCTGCCCGCCGATGTTCTGGTATTGATCCAGTGGGCGCAACGTTACTATCACCATCCTCTTGGGGAAGTTTTTACGGCTGCCTTGCCTGTATTGTTGCGCCAAGGCGAACCTGCGGCCCACCCGGCCCCGGCGCCCGTCTGGCGGATGACGGCCGCGGGCCACACTGCGCTTGCTGACAGTGCCAGCCTCCTGCGCCGCGCCCCTGCTCAGTGGCGGCTACTCGACTATCTGGCACATTGCCCTGATGGCGCTGAACCGGAAACATTGCGTCCAGTAGTGAGCAATAGCACGGCCGTCCTTCGCGCCTTGCGAGACAAGGGCTGGGCAGAGCAAAACGCCGCGCCCCAGGTTTCTTCATCTGCCCCGCACGTCTCCCAACCACCGCCTGTGTTGACCTTGGCCCAAACCGAGGCGATTGCTGCCATCACCTCAGCCCTGGATCGCTTTCAAGTATTTTTGCTGGAAGGTGTCACCGGCAGCGGTAAAACCGAGGTTTACCTGCAAGTAATCGAGGCAGTGCTGGCACATGGCCGGCAGGCACTCGTGCTGACCCCGGAAATCGGTCTGACGCCACAATTGCTGGCACGCTTCCAGGAACGGTTGCCTGGACCACTGGCGGTCTCACACTCTGGCCTCAGCGACGCTGAGCGGCTCAAAGCTTGGTTACTAGCGCGCGAAGGCCGTGCCCGGGTCGTGGTCGGCACCCGTTCCGCAGTGTTCGCCCCACTGCAAGCGCCGGGCATTCTGATCATTGACGAAGAACACGATCTGTCCTTCAAGCAGCAAGATGGCTTCCGTTACCATGCCCGCGATCTGGCGGTGATCCGAGGTCAACAGCTTGGCATTCCGGTCGTGCTAGGCTCAGCCACTCCAGCGCTGGAAAGCTGTCACAACGCCCAGCGTTGCCGCTACGGCCTGTTGCCTCTGCCCGAACGGGTCGGCGGCGGCAGCAAACCACCCATCCAGATTCTCGACGTGCGCCGGCAACCGATGCGCGAGGGGCTTTCACAGCCCTTGCTGGAACGGATTCGCGCTCACTTGGATCGGAACGAACAGGTCTTGCTGTTTCTCAACCGGCGTGGCTTTGCCCCAATGCTACTTTGTCACGAATGTGGTTGGCTGAGTCAATGCCGGCATTGTGACGCTCGCATGACATTGCATCTACGCAGCCAGCGTTTGATCTGCCACCATTGCGGCGATCAACGCCCCGTGGATAGCCTCTGTCCACTCTGTGGCAGTGTCGATCTGCGGGGATTTGGTCAGGGTACCGAACGGCTGGAAATTGCCCTCCGTCAGGAATTTCCCGAGACTGGCATTGCTCGTATGGATCGCGACAGCACCCGCCGGCGCGGTAGTCTAGAAACTTTATTGGCGGAAATTCAGGCCGGTGGCCGCCGCCTGTTGATTGGCACGCAAATGCTGGCCAAGGGCCATCACTTTCCTGATGTTACCTTGGTCGGGATCATTGACGCCGACCAAGGGTTATACGGAATCGATTTCCGCGCCAGTGAGCGCATGGCGCAATTGATCCTGCAAGTGGCTGGGAGAGCCGGGCGAGCGAAAAAGCCTGGCACTGTCATCATCCAAACCCATCATCCCGATCATCCACTGTTACGCACCCTGGTCTCACGAGGTTACACGGCCTTCGCGGCGGAGGCGCTGGCGGAACGCCAAGCAGCGTTGTTACCGCCTTTCGCCCACCAAGCCTTGTTGCGGGCAGAAGCCGTTGATCCGGAACGGGCGACGGGGTTTTTACAAATGGCGCTGGCCTTGGCCGGGCCATTGGCCGATGGACTGGAGTTGCTGGGACCGGCTCCGGCGCCCATGGAACGCCGTGCGGGCCGCTATCGGGCGCATCTGTTGATTCAGGCGATACAGCGTCAGGTGTTGCATCGCTTCCTCGATCGCTGGACCACGCTGTTATGGGCAGAACGCACCGATCGCCAGGTGCGCTGGTCGCTGGATATTGATCCGGTGGAATTGTATTGACGTATTGACGGTATTGACGTCTTCATTTAAGACACTGAAGGGCTTTTACAGCACTGACTAGGGTTGAAAAATAAAAATAACCAAATCATTTACCCTTTACTTGACGCGGGATACGTCTAAACTTTTTGAGGTTTGTGGGATTTCCCCCACAACCAAGCACTCACTTAAAGGGCGTGTGCCGGGAATTGGCCCCGTGAATATTCCTTGGGATCAGGCAAAACTTTGCCTGTCTGCCCTTTGGTCACGGTCAAGCCGCACCATCCCGGTCATCACGATAACCCCAACATCCACTTACCACCGATGGAAAAAAATATGCAACAAGATTTGGTTCACGCCATAAAAAGCAATCCGAAATACCACGAGCTGGTATCCAAACGCTCCAGTTTCTCCTGGATCATGTCTGTTGTGATGCTGGTGATCTATTACGCCTTCATCCTGACTATTGCCTATGATAAGCCCCTCCTCGCGGCGCCTCTGTGGGAAGGCGCCACCATGACTGTCGGCATTCCCGTCGGCGTGGCGGTCATCGTCTTCGCCTTTGCCCTGACCGGCATCTACATCCAGCGGGCCAATGCCGTCTTCGACAAGCTCACTCGCGAAATCAAGGAGGAAGTATTATGAGTCTTTGGAAGCGCGCATTTCCGGCAATCTGCCTGATGTTCATGGCTGGCAGCGCCCTGGCCGCCGGTGGTGATCTGGGAGCAGTCCAGAAGGCAGCAGTCAATGTTCCGGCCATCATCATGTTCCTGGTGTTTGTCGCTGCGACGCTAGGCATCACCTACTGGGCCGCGCAACGCACCAAGACTGCCAAGGATTTCTACGCCGCCGGCGGCGGTATCACTGGTTTCCAAAACGGTTTGGCCATCGCGGGCGACTACATGTCCGCGGCTTCGTTCCTGGGTATTTCCGGTTTGGTGTTCCTAAACGGCTATGACGGTCTAATTTTTTCAGTGGGCTGGCTGGTCGGCTGGCCGATCATCATGTTCCTGATCGCCGAGCAACTGCGCAACCTCGGCAAGTACACCTATGCCGACATCGTGGCTTACCGCTTTGAGCGGGTGCCAATGCGCAGTCTGGCGGCCACTGCCGCGCTGGTCGTGGTGGTTCTGTACCTGATCGGCCAGATGGTTGGCGCCGGTAAGCTGATTCAGGTGCTGTTCGGTCTTGATTATGTCTATGCAGTGATCATCGTTGGCATCCTGATCATCATGTACGTCACCTTCGGCGGCATGTTGGCGACCACCTGGGTGCAGATCATCAAGGC
>DDST01000131.1 GCA_002343485.1 Proteobacteria bacterium UBA2383 | reverse complement strand
TTCGACCAGCGCCTTGGCCGCCGGCTGGTCCTTGCCGTGGGCGAGAATGACCGCGTCCTGGTGGATCGGCTCATGCAGGTTGGCAGGGACGATCCAGGCGGAACCACCGGTCAGTTTGCCGTTGATCATGACCTGCGATAGCGCGACAAAGCCCAATTCAGCGTTGCCGGTAGCGATGAACTGATAGGCTTGGGTGATATTTTCGCCGGTGACGAACTTTGGCTGGAGGGCGTCGATCACACCGAGTTTTGTCAGCACGGCCACTGTTGCTGCGCCATAGGGTGCAGTCTTGGGATTAGCGATGGACAAATGCTTGAACTCGCCTTTTTTCAAAACCTTGCCTTGGTCATCCACGAAGTCTGGCTGGTTGGACCATAGCACCAGCGTACCGATGGCATAGGTGAAACGGCTGCCCGGTACAGTGTCGCCTTCGCTTTCCAGCCGGGCCGGGGTTTTATCATCGGCAGCAAGAAAAACTTCAAAGGGCGCCCCGTTTTTGATCTGAGCATAGAGCTTGCCCGTCGCGCCGGAAGCGAGCAGGACCTTATGCCCCGTGTCTTTGGTGAACTCAGCAGCGATTTTTTGCATCGGCGAGGTGAAATTGGCAGCGACGGCGACTTGAACCTCAGCGGCCTGGGTGGCTACGCTGGAAACGGCAGAGATGAAGCCCACTAATAGGTGAGTAAAATGCGCCTTCATTATTGGAGTGGCTCCCTGATTGCGACGATGATGGATGTATCTTGCTTTTATCTTAAGAGATTCTTTTCAAGCACCGTGCCAAGAGCATTATCCAATAAGTATTTGTTTGAGAAATAATTTTTATTATGATTTGATTCAGGGTGGGGAGTCTAGATGACAAACACAATGATTTGTAGGATTAATGATTAATATTGCCGGATCGTGATCCAGGTCTCCGCTTATTCTGGCCAGCCGTTTTCACTGATTAATTCATTCAAGGGTTGGCGTTGCGCCCAGCCTTCCTGTTCCAGCATTGGCTTTTCGTAGAACCGTTCGACCGGTCCCAGACACAGCACTGCGACTGGGCGCGCTCCCGGCGGCATTCCCAGCAGGCTGGCCAGTGCATCGGGGTCAAACAGCGATACCCAGCCCAACCCCAGACCTTCAGCGCGCGCCGCTAGCCATAAATTTTGGATCGCGCAAGCCACTGAGGCCAGATCCATCTCTGGCAAGGTGCGCCGGCCAAAGATATGCCGCTCGCGCCCGTCCATCAGCGCTGCTACCAGCACTTCCGCGCATTCCAGCACGCCCTCAACCTTAAGACGCATAAATTTATCCTCACGTTCGCCCATAGCTTCCGCAGTGCGGATACGTTCTTCTTCGACCAGAACATGAATAGCATGGCGTAGGGCGATGTCGGTGATACGGATGAATCGCCACGGCTGCATGAAACCCACACTGGGCGCACAGTGGGCAGCAGCTAACAGGCGTTGAAGCTGTTCCTCCGGGACTTGACCGGAACGGAAATGGCGCATATCACGGCGCAAGGCCATTGCTTTGTATACAGCACTGATTTCGGCATCGCTGAAGCGGTGCGCTGGATCGAGTGAGGTATCGCTCGTTTTGGAAAAGGGTCTAACCGTGTTTGTCATAGTGCGAAGAGCCTTGCTGGTTTCTGAGCCGGTTCCCGAAAAATCGGATTGTAGTCGCAGGGTTGCGGGTTACCACCTCGGGTGTATCCGATTTTCCGTTTACCGGGCAAGTGCTGTAGCATAAAATAATCTGTTTATTTTCGCCCAGTCTTGAGGCCCCGCCATGCATATCGTTCAAGAAGCCCTGACTTTTGATGATGTCCTGCTCCTCCCGGCCTATTCTGAGGTGCTGCCCAATGAAGTGTGCCTTAAGACCCATCTGACTCGCACCATTACGCTGAACATTCCGCTGGTGTCCGCAGCGATGGATACGGTGACTGAATCACGGCTGGCCATCGCCCTGGCGCAGGAAGGCGGGATTGGTATTATCCACAAGAATATGCCCGTTGAAAAACAGGCTCAGGAAGTGCGGCGGGTCAAAAAATATGAAACCGGTGTTATCAATGATCCGATTGTCACCGGCCCCAGCGCGAGTATCCGCGACGTATTGGCCTTGACCCGCGCGCATCATATTTCCGGTGTGCCTGTTGTTGATGGCGAGGACTTGGTCGGTATCGTCACCAGTCGCGACCTGCGCTTTGAATACAATATGGATGCTCCGGTCAGCGCCATTATGACTCCCAAGGAACGGCTGGTCACGGTACGCGAAGGCGCAAGCCGCGAAGAAATCGTGACCTTGTTGCACAAACACCGCATCGAGAAAGTATTAGTGGTCAACGATCGTTTCCAGTTGCGCGGCATGATCACGGTCAAGGACATCCAGAAATCCAGTGATTTTCCGCTGGCCTGTAAGGATGAATGGGGGCGGTTACGAGTCGGCGCGGCGGTCGGTACCGGCGGTGACACCAACGAGCGGGTGACGGCACTCATCGGAGCCGGGGTCGACGTGCTGGTAGTGGACACTGCGCATGGTCATTCCCGGAACGTACTGGAGCGGGTGCGCTGGATCAAGAAACACCATTCGGAGATCCAGGTCATTGGCGGCAATATAGCCACTGCTGCCGCCGCCCGTGATCTGGTGGAGGCTGGGGTCGATGCGGTCAAGGTGGGCATCGGACCAGGGTCGATCTGTACGACCCGCATCATTGCCGGGGTGGGTGTTCCACAGATCAGCGCCGTATCAAATGTCGCTGAGGCACTGCGCGATTGTGATGTGCCGGTGATTGCTGACGGCGGCGTCCGTTATTCCGGCGACCTAGCCAAGGCAATGGCCGCTGGGGCGCATTCAGTGATGATCGGTAGTTTGTTTGCGGGCACCGAGGAAGCCCCCGGTGAGGTAGAACTCTATCAGGGGCGCTCTTACAAATCCTACCGGGGCATGGGGTCGCTAGGCGCTATGACCCAGCAGCATGGCTCGAGTGACCGTTATTTCCAGGAAGGCAGCGCAGTAGAGAAATTGGTGCCGGAGGGCATTGAGGGCCGGGTGCCCTATAAGGGCAGTGTATTAGCGATCATCAACCAGTTGATGGGCGGCTTGCGCTCCAGTATGGGCTATGTCGGGTGCCGGGATATTGTCGAAATGCGTGCCAAACCGGCTTTTATCCGAGTCACCTCGGCAGGGACACGTGAAAGCCATGTTCACGACGTGACCATTACCAAGGAGGCGCCAAATTATCGGGTGGATTGAAGAACGTTCCACTGCGATTGAAGACACCCTCACCCCCTCCCTGGCTCTCCCCCGTCAAGGGGGAGAGGAGTACCGCTATGACCGCCCGCAATATTCATCTCGACCGTATTCTGATTCTGGATTTTGGTTCGCAGTACACGCAGCTCATCGCCCGCCGGGTGCGGGAAATCGGCGTTTATTGTGAAATCCATCCTTGGGACGCCGACCCGGAAGCGCTGTACGCTTTCCATCCTCAGGGTGTCATCCTATCGGGTAGCCCGGAATCCACTACAGTGGCCGATGGGCCGCACTTACCATCCATTGTTTTTGATATGGATGCGCCGTTGCTGGGCATTTGCTACGGAATGCAGGCTATGGCGATGCAACTCGGTGGTCAGGTTGAATCTTCCGATCATCAGGAGTTTGGCTATGCGCAGGTGCGCGCCCACGCCCATTCGGCGTTACTGCGCACGATTGAGGATCACGCCAGCCCGGAAGGCTACGGTTTGTTGGATGTATGGATGAGCCACGGTGACCGGGTCACTGAACTGCCACCCGGTTTCGTTCGCATCGCCAGCACGGCAACCTGTTCCATTGCCGGCATCGCCCACGAAGAAAAACATTGGTACGGTGTACAGTTCCACCCTGAGGTGACTCACACTCGCCAGGGCGAGCGCATCCTGCGCCGCTTTGTAGTAGAAATATGCGGTTGTGAACCGTTGTGGACCACGGGCAACATCATTGAGGATAGTATTGCCGCAATCCGTTCCCAGGTGGAAAGTGATGAGGTGCTGTTAGGGTTGTCCGGTGGCGTGGATTCTTCGGTAGTGGCGGCGTTGTTGCATCAAGCCATTGGTCCGCAATTGACTTGTGTGTTTGTGGACACCGGTCTGTTGCGCCTGTATGAAGGCGACCAAGTGATGACAACGTTCGGCCAGCATCTTGGCGTGCGGGTGATCCGGGTGGATGCCGAGGAGCGGTTTCTGAGCGCCTTGGCCGGCGTCACCGATCCTGAGCAAAAGCGCAAAATCATCGGTGGACTATTTGTGCAAATCTTTGAGGAAGAAGCGGCTAAACTGCAAAACGTTCAATGGTTGGCCCAAGGCACCATCTATCCCGACGTGATTGAGTCGGCGGGCGCGAAGACCGGCAAGGCGCATGTGATCAAATCGCATCATAACGTCGGTGGCTTGCCCGCGATGATGCGCTTAAAACTGGTTGAGCCGTTGCGTGAGTTGTTCAAGGACGAGGTGCGCCGGCTGGGGGTAGAGCTGGGTCTGCCGTCCGAAATGGTCTACCGCCATCCGTTTCCAGGACCAGGGTTAGGGGTGCGGATCCTCGGCGAGGTGAAGAAGGAGTATGCCGATCTACTGCGTTGCGCTGATCATATCTTCATTGAGGAACTGCGGCGAGATGGGTTGTACGATCAAACCAGTCAAGCATTTGCAGTGTTCCTGCCGGTCAGATCAGTTGGGGTCATGGGTGATGGGCGGCGTTATGACTATGTAGTTGCCCTGCGCGCAGTGGAAACCATCGATTTCATGACTGCTCGTTGGGCGCATCTGCCCTATGAATTTCTGGATCGGGTCTCGCGGCGCATCATCAACGAGGTGCGTGGCATCTCCCGGGTGGTCTATGACGTATCCGGTAAGCCGCCAGCGACCATCGAGTGGGAATGAATTGAATATGGTTGAAACACGGGCGCTGAGCGACGAACAGGATGAACAGGACCATTACTGGATGAGCCAGGCGCTGGAGCAGGCACGGAGTGCGGCGCATGCCGGCGAAGTACCGGTCGGGGCGGTGCTGGTGCGCGATGGTGAGATCCTTGGCAAAGGTGGCAATCAGTCTATTGGCGCCTGTGATCCGACTGCGCATGCTGAAATTGTTGCCTTGCGGGCAGCGGCGGCGTGCGTCAGCAATTACCGGCTGGTGGGCAGCACGCTGTATGTCACGCTGGAACCATGCCCAATGTGTGCTGGAGCGATGATTCATGCCCGGATAGCACGGGTGGTGTTCGGCGCTGCCGACCCCCGTGCTGGGGCGGCGGGTACCGTGTGCAATCTGTTGCAGACCAATTTTCTCAATCATCGTGCTGATGTGGCAGGTGGGCTATTGGCTGCGGAATGCGGGACGCTGTTACGCGAGTTCTTCCGTGCCCGCCGCAGTAGTCTTCCTATGGTGGATAGAGGATTGCCCATTATCGCTGGTTGAAGCCACCCGTGCTGTTGGTGTTCGGGGGCTGTTGCCACCAAGGCGCTTGCGATTCCTGGGCGCGTTGCTGGCGGAGTTGTTCCTGGTACTGTTGCTCGGCGTAAGCTTGTTCTTCTTGTTGACGGCGGATTTGCTCTCGTTGGACCTGCTCACGTTGCTGTTGGGTTAGGAGCGCTTGCTGACGCAGGCTTAGTAGATTCGAGTTTTGTGGCGTTGCGCGTAAACCACGGCTGATGTAGGCCAGGCTTTCGTCCGGGCGGCCCCTGCGCAGGCTTTGTTCGGCCACATCGCGGTAGTAGGCAGCGATGTTTTCAATGCCTGCACGTGCAGTGGGATTGCCAGGTTCCAGCTCCAGGACGCGCTGGTACATCAGCAGAGCGTTGCTGCCGGCAGGAGCCGTGAACCGGCGGCTGGCCATTTGCTGTTGAGCATCGGCGAGTAATTGCTGAATTTCGGTTTGTGCCGTTACTGGAGCCGGTTTTTCAGGAGGCGTCTCCTCTGGTGGCGCATCAGCAACCTCAGTCTGGTTTTCGGGGGGCTGTTCGGGTTGTTCGATGACCTGCGGTGGTGCATTGGGATCGCTGTCAGTTCCGGAGGAAGCTGTTGTTAGCGCGGGCGTAGCAGTGGAGACCTCGGATGTGGGGTTGTCCGTAGGGTTGGCCAAAGGCTGAAGAGTATTAGCTGGTGGCTGAGCCGGTTTGGCCGGTGGCTGCATGATCGATGCGAGAGGCCGGTAGGATGAGCTGCTTTGGCTTTCAAACAATTGTGACGGGTCCCGTAGCGCTGGAATTTGCAACAGGAAATAAAAACCGGCAGCGCAGATTACCGATACGGTGCCCAGGTAGAGAATGAGGTGCGCCAGCCAGTTGAGAAAACGGGAACCAATGGACGTGGATCCTGCATCTGAATCTGGGATAGAAGGGTCTTCCGAAAGAGGAAAATTAGCGGTATCAGATTCCGGTTTCATGGCTGCGGTCAACTGCGAATTTTTGCGGCTCGGGCAATTCTTTATGAGATCAGGTGCCAATAGGGATTGGCAAAGCATCCTAATAAGGTAGAATATAAAGCTCTTCCTCGTTTGCTCCAAGCAATTCCTCCTGGAGAGGTACCGAAGCGGTCATAACGGCGCCGACTCGAAATCGGATGGGGGCCTAATAGCCCCACAAGGGTTCGAATCCCTTCCTCTCCGCCACATCAGCAGCTTGTGCATCGCTGGCGTTCCTCCTCGCAGTTGATAACATCGTCTTGTGGTAAAGATCCGATTGTAAGCGGACTCTCAAGCCACGGTGAATCTGCATCTTCATGCATTAGGCTTGAGTGTTCAAAAGCCGTTGTAACCAGACACATAGATTGATAATCATTTTATGTGTCTTATGAGAATCAATCTATGTGTCCGCTTACAGCCCCGCTAAAACTACAGAAATTTAAAGAAAGAATTCAGTCATTCTTAAACTACCCGACACTCAATATGCAGGCCTTAAACCGTCTCCAGCATAAACAATATGGGGATATCTATCAGAAAGACTATTCCCATTACCGAAGGCAAATTTACATCTGTCATCATTCATCCTTTTAAAAAATTCGCAGAAGCCGGCAGCGGCGCTAACGGGGCAGCGGATAACCGGCGAGCCCGGACAAAACGCAGTTTTGGACGGGCGATGTCCGGTTGATCCGCGTGGTTGGGCGGCGCTTCGCGCCGCGCAATCA
>DDST01000069.1 GCA_002343485.1 Proteobacteria bacterium UBA2383 | reverse complement strand
CTCGAACCTTGACGTTGTAGTCCACGACCCGTTTTACGGCGACTAGAATTTTCATTGTTGACCTTTGCTTGGGGTTGCTCGTGATTTTAAAATAACCCATCGGGTTAAACTCTATTAATTAAGTTATGGTATTTAGTCCCCTCCAACGATGCAATGTCTTTTGATAGTAGAGTTCGTTCACACGCCCGGTTTCGTACGAACCCGCTCATTCGTGTAGGCTATGTCATTCAGCATCCCATCAGCGAAGTCCTTATTCTTTCCGGAGACAAAAATATGTACCCCACTCACGAAGGCTACAATGACACCTTGCATGGTTATTATCTGGAAGACCTCGCTGTCGGCATGAAAGCTTCCCACGCCAAAACCGTTACCGAAACGGATGTCGTATTGTTTGCAGGATTGACGGGCGATAACAACCCCATTCACTGCAATGAGGTGTTTGCTACCCAGACGCAGTTCAAAAGCCGCATCGCCCACGGCATGTTCTGCGCCGGCCTGATTTCCTGTGTGGCAGGCACCCGTTTGCCTGGGCCGGGCGCGGTTTACGTGGACCAGCAGTTGCGCTTCAAGGCACCGGTACGCATCGGCGATACCGTCACGGCGCTGTGCACCATCCAGGAGATTCTCCAGGAACGTCGACGGGTCGTCATGAGCACGGTTTGCACGGTCGGGGACAACGTGGTCGTCGAGGGAACCGCGACGTTCCTGGTCAACCGCCGCGCCAAAGCTTAACTCACTCTTCCATAATCACCCGGAAACCGGTTAGCGCATCGCGGTCCTCGGGTTTCCGGGGCAAGCGCTTGGCCGAGCGCAAATCGCCGGCCCCGTTATTCCAGGAGCCTCCGCGCGTAACCCGCTGGCCCTGGTTGGGCCGCTTAGCCGAACAGCGCTGTTCCTCACCTGCGTAGTTTGGATAGTATTCCGAGCAGGTCCATTCCCAGACATTTCCAGCCACATCGTGCAATCCTAGCGCGTTAGGCAAATAACTACCGGCCTCAGCGGTGACTGCATGACCATCATCCAGATTACCGATAGAAGCACCGGTCGGATCGTTACGATCAGAAAAATTGGCATAGCGCGGGTCGATCATGTTGCCCCAATAATACCGGGTAGCTGCTCCAGCACGGGCTGCGTATTCCCACTCCGCTTCCGTGGGCAAGCGGAAGTGTCTGCCAGTACCTGATTCCCAAGTGAGCCACTCGACGAACGCTTGCGCATCTTCCCAGTTCAGATTGACTGCCGGCTGCGTGTTCGCATCCAGCGAACGCCCCTGGAAAGAACCACTGCTGTGCTTGGATTTAAAACGCCGGAATTGGCCATTGGTCACCTCAGTTTTACCTATCCAGAAGCCCTTTACACAGGCTTGGTGGATCGATTCATCGCTACCGCGATCCCGCTCGGTCAATGGGCTACCCATATCAAAACAGCCACCTTCAACCCAGGTCAATTCCATTCCCAAGGTACTGTCAGTAAAAGTCCGGGTAGCAGACACCGCGCCTTGCGCAGCAAGTAACTCAGCCTGCACTGCAGCCAGCGCGGGATACTGACGATCGATAGCCGATGCTTGATTCAAGGCGTTGCGGGCCTGATCCCACTCCCGGCTGGCGATAAATTTGCGGGCCTGATCGATATAACCTGTCAACTCCGCCTCGCGTTGCCGGGCTACCTCCTGAGCATGCTGAGCCATTGCTTCCTCTTGCTGTTTCTTCAAGGCAGCGGCTTCAAGCTGACGCTGCCCCTGAATGGCTTGATAGTACTCATAGGAAAGTAAGCCGATCCCCGACAGTCCTGAAATGGCAAATGCGATTAACAACCCTCGCTTCCAATTAACTGCCGGGGTACTGGCAGCGGAATCTGCTTGCTCGAACGCAACTTGTGAGTTACTCAACGGCGGCGGCTGGACAATGGCTTGTCCCACAGGAGGATTGGTTCGCGACCGAGGCGTTGAAAGCGGTTCTACCTGCTCTACAGGGAGGCTCGTAGAGGTTCGCCGTGAGGTCGTCCGCTTAGGTGAGACCTTTTTCAGATGCTCCAGCGCCGATTTCGGCGATCGCTTGAGTAGCGATTCCGGCTCTTGCCGAGGTTGCAGAGGGGCTTGTATGGCAGGCGCTGCCGGAGAGACTTCAGACTGGCCTTCGTCTAGATGCTCCCAAATATTCTCCAGCATTGGCAAAGACAGATCACTATCTGTGGACTGGAGCGGCGCAGATGATATTTCTTCACTATCAACCGTCTCTGGCGGGACACGCGGTTCGATTTGATCCAGTGTCCAGTCCAGAGGTTTAGGGGGTAAGGAACGCGCTTCATGCACACCACTCTGCCCGGTTCCATTGGGAGCCGGCGGTTGAGAGGATGCTGAGCGCCGTCTCGGTAGCAATGGAGATTCTTGCCCCAATACAGCTTGATCCGGCCAGTGGGTCGATGGCAGCGATGGTCCTGATCGCGGGGCAAGCGGCTCAAAACGCAATGAAGAAGCCGATGAAGGTAGATCCAGCAAGCCGGCCTTAATCGGTGGTACTTGGGAGAAATCAGCACGGTCATCGGACTGATCTACCGCTTGTAACGCCTGCCGCATAGCCGCTACGCTCTGAAAGCGATCTTCGGGACGAACCGCCAACGCTTGATCAACAACTTGCAACAGTCCACGTGAATAGAGACCTGCACCGATTTCCATCGCTGGCTGGACTGGGTCCTTAAGGACTCGACCAGGCGCCTCAATCGGTGGCGCACCGGTAATACAGCGGTACATGACAGCGCCGAGTGCATAGATATCGGTCCAGGGGCCGTAATCCTCTCCAACGGTCACATATTGCTCAATCGGTGAATAACCAGGCGTCACAACACTGGTAACGCTGCGGGTGCGCCGGCCCAGTGCCTGACGGGCAGCACCAAAATCAAGCAGCATGACATGCCCGTCGCGACTGCGAATGTAGAGGTTGCTTGGCTTAAGATCCCGGTGCAAGTAATTCTGGCTGTGGACCGCTTCCAATGCCGGCATGATATCGTTCAGTAACCGGTGCACCTCGTGCTCGGGGAGAATGCCGCCCCGTTGCAACATGGCGCTCAGCGATTCACCATCCTCATACTCCATGACGATATAAGCGCTGCCATTCGCCGAAAAGTAATCCCGTACCCGCACCACGCCCGGATGATTGACTTGCACCAAAATTTTGGCTTCATCGAGAAATCGTTCCAAACCCCATTGGTAACAAGGCGGTTCGCTCTGCCGGGCGGGGATCTGTCCTTGGGCATTCGGGCGGACGTTGATGCCATTGTGATCGCGATAGGCCCACTCCGCCGGAAAATACTCCTTGATAGCCACTTCGTTTTGCAGCGCTTCATGGATAGCCCGGTAGGTGATGCCAAAACCGCCAGCGCCCAACACCCCTTCGATCTGATAGCGATGCAGGTTATAGCCGTTAGGTAGGGCGTTTGTCTCTTCAGTCATCGGGCTGCCCTTTGCAGTGCAGTGGACGTTGCTGGCGCAATCGGTTAGCCCCCCTAGCGCTGGTTGCGATTGAGCAGCGATGCAAACCCCGCCGACAGCCAGTGTAACCAACGCGGCGTATCGCGTGCAGTGTCTGCGTCTGCCCGCAATAGCACCAGCGTTGCATTATCGGCATCTGCACCACCACGCTGGACGGCCATATCAACCAACCGGCCAGCCGCCGCTGCCGGGCCATAATCCAGCGTTGCCGTCCAAAACTCATTTTCAGTGACATGTTCCCAGACACCGTCTGAACAGAGCGCTAGTAGATCACCTGTCTGAATGGCCAAATCACCCTGATCAAATCGCGGCAACTCCTCGCCGCCTAAGCAGCGGTAAAGCCGGTTTTGCGCCGGATGTGTACCCATCTCAGATTCCTGGATTTCACCAAGATCCGTCAGCAATTGCACAACAGAATGATCACGAGTACGCATCAACCGGTGGCCATCCCGGAAATGATAGAGCCGACTGTCCCCAATATTCAGCCAGTAAGCTTTTGCAGGCGCCAGCCAAACCATGACCAACGTGCTGCGGGCGGTTTCCGAGCGACTGTTAATCACCTGATGCATTTGATTGCACAGCTGGTTAAGCGCTACAGGAGGATCAGTTCCTAAAGATGCTGGCGGATCTAAAATGAAGTGACGGGCGATATCGATAGTGATTTGCGCACCTAAAGCACCCTCCCGGTGCCCTCCCATTCCATCGGCAACAATCGCCAGCAATCCTTCCTGGCTGTGCGGCTGAAAAAATCCCCAGCGATCCTGTTGTTCACTACGTCCCCCCAGATGACTGGCAACCCCTCGTTCCCAAAGGATAGAGTGGCCAGACTCTTGGATGGAAAACTTTAAAGACGGGGCGGAACCGGTAGTCATTCGCTTCATGATCACTATGATTTGTGGGTTCGGCATCAGCCGAACAGCGGACCTTGTTCGCCTGAAGGCGAACCCACATCAAAATCGGGAGCCGGTATCACACCAGCAATACTCCGGCACTCCCTCCCTAATTTGTTATTATGTAACCGCCAATTACAGCCAGACAAGTCAAAACCTCGCCCGCAACCGGTGGTTCTAGCTGAAGATCCCATGAGTGCGCGAACATCCTACAACAAGTTGAGCACTTCCTGCGCATGATTAGCGCAATCAGGCTTATCAAGAATATGGGCAATGTGGCCGCTTTCATCAATAAGGTAAGTGATGCGGCTCGCCACGCCAAACAGGCTCGCGGTTGTCCCCATCAACCCGCCNNCCCGCCGCTACCGATGGCGCCATAAGCGCGGCTAACGGCGCCATCGGTGTCCGCGATCAGCGGGAAGCTGATATTGTACTTTTCGGTAAAACGCTGATGGGAGGCGACATCCTGGGTGGAAACCCCAAGAATAGCTGCATCCTTATCCTGGATTTCCTGATAATGGTCGCGCAGGGAACACGCTTGTTTAGTGCAACCAGGGGTATCGTCCATTGGATAGAAATACAGCACCAGTTTCTGGCCAAAATAATCAGATAATTTGACCGTGCTGTTATCAGTGGCCGTCGCGGTGAATTGGGGGGCTGGATCGCCAATTTTCAATTTCATTGCTCTTCTCTCACGGGTGGTTTCAAACAAGTTCACGGGGTGAATACCTTCAGGATTCTGTCATGCGAACGTTGGCAGGGCCCTGAAATTACTACCAGTAAATACCTCGTGTGAACTGCGCAAAGGAGATTTGTTCCAGAGAGGGTTCCTGGAATTCGGATTGTTGTGGTCCCTTGGCGGCAGACGATTCGGGAAACAGCCGGAAC
>DDST01000157.1 GCA_002343485.1 Proteobacteria bacterium UBA2383 | reverse complement strand
TAGCGCTTTTCACACGCCCTCTTAATTGGCTTCGAGAATGCTCTGCACACGAGGTATATTGCCTCGATAAAAACTGATGTACAACTCGCTAAGCATTTGATTGTAGAAGGCGTTTGACGGCTAGCGTCAAGCCACCGGGGAGGAAGCCTTTGGTTTTGAAGATTTCAACGTCACTATCACGGATATATCCGGCGAGCGAGGTTTTGCTGACACCCTACATGAGAGAAGGTTTGAAGAGGACATATACGCTTATCGCTGATCTCCTCTACTTGCTAGTACATACTGGGATTTGGTATGACAGCAACCATTCGCACCTTCCACCCCTGGAGGGAATGAAAGCTTATCAGTGAGGATAGGGTGTTCTGTCAAATCTCTGAGGCGAAGCCGCGCCGCCGGTTCATCGGGTTAACCTGGCTGCTAGCCATGCTCATCTGTGCCTGGATCGTATTCACGACGCCGGTGACCGCCGACCTGACCTTGTTTGTGCCTCGCACCGATCCCGTAGCGGAATTACTGCTGAAACAACTGCGTAGCGGTCCGGCTACCCGGCTGATTCTGATCGGTCTATCGGGTGGTACGGAAACTGCCCGGGCAGACGCTAGCCGGCAATTGGCGATGCGCTTGCAAACCAGTGGTCTGTTCTCGCGAGTGGCCAATGGCGCGGATGCCCTGCCGGAGGCAGCGTTGCAAATGCTCTACACGCATCGCTATCTGCTCAGCCCCGCCATTCTTCCGGAACGCTTTACCTCTGACGGTCTGCACACCGCGCTACAACAACGCTTGCGGGAATTGCAATCACCGCTGGCTGTACTGCAAAAACGCTGGTTGCCCGGCGATCCGACCGGCGAGTTATTGAGTCTTTTGAATGTATGGTCTAGCGGAATGCGCGAACCGGCGAAGCGGCTGGGCGTCTGGTTCAGTCCGGAAGGTGAACGCGCTTTATTGCTGGCCGAGACTCATGCTTCCGGTTATGACTTGGCCGCCCAGCGCGTTGCGGTGAATGCCATTCGCACGGCATTCGCCGGAATTATTGCTGGCACTGGCATGGAGCTGGCGATGAGTGGTCCCGGCGTGCTAGCGACACTGGCCGAGGATCAAATCCGCGCGGAAGCAGAGGTTCTTAGCTCGTTGGCGATGGTGGCGATGGTGTTGATCCTGATGGGCGTCTACCGTTCAGCACGGACCGTCTGGCTGGGTGCATTGCCGATGCTAAGCGCGTTGCTGGCGGGTGCAGCGGCGGTGGATTTGCTATTTGGCCAAATGTATATGATCACCCTGGCGTTTAGCATGACGCTGCTGGGTGAGACCCTCGATTATCCCACTTATCTATTCAGTCACCGGCAGACCGGCGAGACGGTGACCGATACCTTACGCCAGCTCTGGCCAACTCTGCGGCTGTGCGTGGCAACAACACTGCTCGGCTGTCTGGCGATGATCGCCGGCGATTTTCCGGGATTGAGCCAGTTAGGGGTATTCACCATCGCCGGGATCGTCGCTGCCGTGGCAACGACCCGCTGGCTATTACCCACCTTGTTGCCATCTGACTGGACCCCGCCACGCCCGGCGATGCTCGGTCCATGGGCGGATCGATTGCTGCAACCTCATCCGAAGCTGGCGTTGGTAGCGGGGGTGGGGGGACTGGCGCTATTGCTCATCTTGCTGCTCAAAGCACCGTTGCTATGGGAAGACAACTTGGCTGTGCTCAGCCCGGTACCCCGTGACCTGCTGCATTTGGATCAACAACTGCGTCACACCTTGGGCGCACCGGAAGTCGGCCACCTGATCGTCGTTACCGCCCCGGATGCTGAAACGGCCTTACGGCATGGGGAAACGCTCGCTGCCTGGCTCGATGCGCAGCAGGCAGCAGGCTTGCTGGACGGTTACGACGGAGCCATGCGCTATCTGCCCAGTCAGTCCACTCAGCAACAACGGCAAGCAGACCTGCCAGAACCGGAAATGCTGGCAACCCGCTTAGAATCCGCGATGGAAGGTTTGCCGTTCAGGCCGGGACTGTTTGCGCCATTTCTTGACGCGGTCGCGGCTGCTCGCACGGCATCCCCGATAACGCTGAAACAGTTCAGCGGGACATTGCTGGCTACACGGATCGAATCGTTGCTGTTCTTTAACGAGGGCGGCTGGACAGCATTGCTGCCGCTCAGCGGGGTGCGCGATCCTGGAACGCTGGCCGCCGGTTTACCCGCCTACCCCCACAGCCAAGCGTATTATCTGGATTTGCGCGCTGAAACCAGCCGGCTGGTCGCTGGTTTTCGTGAACAGGTGCTGATTCGGCTCGGCTGGGGGACGCTACTGATCGTGGCCGTGGTCTGGATCGGCCTGCGTTCCTGGCGGCTGACGGCCGCGGCCCTGCTGCCGGTGCTGCTGGCGCTGATCTTCGATGTGGCGGCGTTGCTCATGTTGGGTGAGCGGCTAACCTTATTTCATTTGGTATCGCTGCTGCTGGTATTAGGCATCGGTGTCGATTATGGTTTATTTTTCAGCCGGCCCGCCGCCGATACGGGCACGCGCCGCCGCACCCTGCATGCCCTACTGGTCTGCTGCGGTTCAGCACTGACAGTATTTGGGCTATTGTCAGTTTCCACGCTGCCCGCGTTGCACGCGATCGGCCTGACCGTCAGCCTGGGCGTTGCTGCTAGTTTCATGGCGGCCCTGTTGGTGGCAAGGCCATTGTCATTGCAAATGAGTGAATGGGTTAGATGAATCATGGCAATCAAGCCACTGGCTATTACCGCTTATACCGTGACTAACGCGCTGGGACGAGGCATAGCCGCCTCCTTAACGGCATTGCGTAACGGGCAGAGCGGCCTGCGCCCCTGCGATTTTGAGGATGCCGGCTTGCCAACCTGGATTGGCCGAGTCGCTGATGTAGAAGATGAACCCCTCACGGGCAAATTCGCTGCCTTCGATTGCCGCAATAACCGGCTGGCGCGACTGGCTTTGGAACAGGATGGCTTTGCCGCCACTGCGCGGCAAGCCCGTGACCGCTATGGCGCGGACCGGATCGGGGTGTTCATCGGCACCAGCACTTCTGGTATCGGTGCTACCGAACACGCCTATCGTGACCGCGATCCAGCGACGGGCAGCCTGCCGGAGACTTTCGACTACCGCCATACCCACAATCTGTTCTCAGCCGCTGATCTGACGCGCCGCTGGCTGGGATTAACCGGGATAGCGCTGGCGGTATCCACCGCCTGTTCCTCCAGCGCCAAGGTGTTCGCTTCAGCATTCCGGCATATGAGCGCCGGATTTTGCGACGCTGCCGTGGTCGGTGGAGTGGACAGCCTGTGCCTGACCACGCTCTATGGTTTTAACGCCTTGGGGCTGGCCTCAACACAAGTCTGCCGGCCCTGGGATAGCGCACGTGATGGTTTGAACATCGGCGAGGCCGCCGGTTTTGCTCTGCTGGAATGGGCCAAACCGGGCGATGGCCGAATGCGCCTGCTCGGTTATGGGGAAAGCAGCGACGCCTATCACATGACCGCCGCCCATCCTGAAGGCACTGGCGCGGCGCTGGCGATGGAACAGGCACTAGCACGGGCTGAGCTACGGCCAGCGCAGGTGGACTATATCAACCTGCACGGCACGGCGACTCCACTCAACGACGCTGCCGAGGACAAGGCCGTGCTGCGGGTATTCGGATCAAACACACCCTGTAGTTCCACCAAAGGCTGGACCGGGCATACCTTGGGCGCAGCAGGGATCACTGAAGCAACATTTATCTGGCTATGCCTGGAGCATGGGTTCATACCTGGCACGCTTAACACCCGCCAGCCCGATCCCAGCCTGGGTGCGGGCATCGTGTTACGTAATCAGGAACGGGCGGCGCAGGTGGCGATGAGCAATTCTTTCGGTTTCGGCGGCACCAATTGCAGTCTGCTATTTGGGCGAGAAGAGACATGAACGCACTGGCCATCGAAAGCATAGGCTTGATAGCGCCAGGCTTATCCGGCTGGGAGAATAGCCGGCCGGTGCTGGCCGGTGAACAGCCCTACCACGCCGCACCGATACCCGCGACGATTGCCATGCTGTTGCCGGCAAATGAGCGGCGCCGTACCACGGCCACGGTTAAGCTGGCGCTACAGGTTGCACAAGAAGCGATGGTCTCGACGACCCTCAACAATAAGCGATCAAACCGCGCCGGCACTACACCCCTCTCCTCCTTCTCCGAGGAGGGGAACATGTGCGTGCGTACCGTTCTGGCCTCTTCAGGGGGAGACAGTGAAGTACTCGATAAAATCTGCGTGACATTAACCGAACCGGACCGGATGGTCTCACCGACCCAGTTTCATCATTCAGTTCACAACACACCCGCCGGCTACTGGGCTATCGCAACCGGTTGCACCCTGCCCTCACTGAGTTTATCCGCCTACGACGGCAGTTTTGCCGCAGGCTTGCAGGAAGCAGCCGCTCTGGCGTGGACTGAAGAAGCACGGGTATTGCTGGTTGCTTATGATTTGCCACTGCCGTTTCCACTTTCGGAACGCCGGATGATCGTTGCACCATTTGCTGTTGCACTGCTATTAAACCCGATGACAACGACACAACGGCTAGCGTTACTGAGATTGAAACCGGGTGAGATTCAGTCAGCCGATCGATTAAATCATGCAGGTCTGGAACAACTGCGAACCGGTAATCCTGCTGCGCGAAGTCTACCGTTGCTGTGCGCGATCGCACAGTTGAAGGCTGGATCTGTAGCGCTGGACGCCGGTCATGAAACGATACTCAACATGGAGGTTACTCCATGAAACGCGCCTTAGTCACCGGCGGCAGCGGTGATATTGGCCGAGCGATTTGCCAACGGCTCGGCCATGACGGTCTGCATGTCATTGTCCATGGTTATCAGCATCCCGAACAAGCGCTCAACGTAGCAGATGCGATCCGGACAGCAGGCGGTTCAGCGGAAACGGTCGAGTTCGACATGACTGATGAGCAACAAACGGGGCATGTCCTGGCGAAGCTGTTGGAAGCTGGACCGATTCAGGTTTTGGTGAACAATGCGGGCGTTCATGCCGATGCTCCGATGGCCGGAATGTCTTCAGCACAGTGGCGATTGCCTATCGAGGTCTGCTTGTATGGGTTTTTTAACGTCACTCAACCGCTGCTTTTACCGATGATCGGCGCGCGCTGGGGACGCATCATCAACATTTCCTCGCTGGCTGGAGTAACCGGCAATCGAGGCCAAACCAACTACGCCGCCGCCAAGGCGGGCCTACACGGAGCAACCAAGGCGCTGGCGCTGGAACTGGCTTCGCGCGGGGTCACGGTGAACGCCATCGCGCCCGGCATTATTGCCGGAGCCGTCGCTGATACTGCGTTTGATGCAACAGCTATCAAAAATCTAGTGCCGATGCGGCGGGCAGGAACACCGGAGGAAGTTGCGGCGCTAGTGGGATTTCTGGCATCTGAAGAGGCAAGTTATCTAACAGGCCAGATTATTAGCATTAACGGCGGCATTGCCTGAAAGCATCATCCGTGTCGATCGCTGTCGTCATTCCTGCCTACAACGAAGCAGCCACGCTTGCCAATATCATTGGCCGCGCCCGGCAGCATATTGCAACCGTGATTGTGGTCGACGATGGTTCCGACGACGATACCGCTGATCAAGCTGAAGCCGCAGGTGCATGGGTCTTGCGCCAACCGGTTAACCAGGGGAAGGGCGCAGCACTCTGGCGCGGGATGCAAGAAGCATTGACACGAGGCGCTAATGCGGTCATCACCCTGGATGCCGACGGCCAGCATTGTCCCGAAGATATTCCGAAGTTGCTAGAGGTCCATGGGCGCCAACCCCATTGTCTGGTCATCGCTGCCCGGCTAGAGCATCGTGACCGTGCGCCACCGTTGCGGCGTTTTGCCAATGGCATGGCCGATTTCTGGGTGTCCTGGGCTGCTGGCTGCCCAATTCGCGATACCCAGTCCGGTTTTCGGCTGTATCCGGCTGCATTGCTGCGCAAACTGCCCCCATTAGAGAATCAGCGACGGGGCTTTGTGTTCGAGAGTGAACTGTTAATTCATGCAGCACATCGTGGCCATTATCCAGCAATGGTGAAAATAGCAACCCTTTATCCCCCCCAGGGCCGACCCAGCCACTACCGGCCATGGCGCGATACATTGCGCATCGTTGCTATGGTGGCATGGGAACTCATCAAGCAAGGATTGTATCCCCTGGGATTACTAAGATCATTGGGACTGTGGCCTTTACATTAGAAGGCTATTCGACATCTACGCAATTGCTTACGAATTCCGTAAATCTTCCAGTGCGCTCTTGGTAGTGTAATGGTCAAAGTTTGGTTCTGATTACTCGCAAAATCTACGCAGCCTTTGAACACAAGCCATTCACTTCCAAAAGAGATATGAGAAAACGCAATTTTTTTTGCACCGCAACATTTTATCTGTTAGACTTTCAGACAAGTGAGATGATCATGAACATTCGGTGAAAGATAATGCTACTGAAGGTTCGGCTCACCACACGAAACTATTTCCGGATAGGCATGTATTCCGTATAGATATTATATCGCTTGCTCCGGGTGTCTGGCATCTAACGATGGAGGGCGCGACCGCTCTACGCCATCAGAAGACGAGAGTTTTGCCGCGCATTACTATATGAAAGAGCTGATTAAAGTTGCTGTATCTGCTATTTTGGTCTTGGCGTTATCACCGTTCCTAGGTTTCTGGCTCGTCGCTCTGATCGGCGCGCTTATATTCCTATTGCCAATCGGCGCTGGGGTTTCGGTATTGTTCCCGGAAACCTGCCATCATATTGAAGATGATGTATTCTCAAGATTTTCACGCTTGTCTACTTCTTGATCAATCAAATATCACGGGTCAGCCTATTTACTATTTGGCCAAGCACAAAAAACCCTGGCTGAGCCAGGGTTTTTTATTGTCAATACATCATCATATAGCTTAACTTTGAGTGGTAATAACGACCTTCTGATAGAGGCCACCAAAAAAAGTCTGCTTATCGATCTTCAAATCACGAGCTCCATCAGGCAGCCACTCCATAATATCTTTCCGCCATAGGTCCATAGCAAAGGGCTCCAGGGAAGTGAGGATGGGGATCATTACGTAGCGGAAGGGATTAAGCCAGTCCGGCCGATGGTAATCAACGAAGACCACCTTACCGCCCGGCTTAACCACTCGCAACGCTTGGGCAATGGTGCGAATACGGATATTTTCCGGTTGCTCATGCAACAGAAAAAATACGACGACGCAATCATAGCTGGCGTCAGCGAAGCGCAGGTTGGTTGAATCCTGATGATGCAAGCCGATATGAAGAGTATCGTTATCAAGCTTGGTTTTCAGGTTTTCCAGCTGAACGGGTGCGACATCGACCACATCCAGCCGTCCATTCGGACCCAGACGCTGCGTTAACCGCTCAGTAAAATCCCCGTATACGCAAGCAACTTGCAGAATATTGCCATTACTGAATGGCTCCAGTTCCTTCAGCGCAGCATCGCGCAATTCCGCGAAATTGCCCCATAGAATCAGGTTAACCAGCCATTGCCGCTCGAAAATCCGCACCGATGCGGGATGCAAATAAGCCCACCAGTAGGTTTGCTGCAAGTACACTGGCAGCGGCACGTGAGCTTGGGTTCCTCTGGATTCTTCGAGGCTGACTGTGTCTTCAATGCTGGTTGCTGGCACCGGACTGTCGCTGCGATCTAGTGACAATGGCCGGGGCAGAGCGGCCGTGCCTTGAGCAGATTCGGAACTCATTACGAAAAACTTCCTCAGTGTCAATTTTCCATTACATTTATCTACCTTAATCTCCACTCAGCAGCGGAGATCTGGGAGAGAGCGCTGGACGATTACGATTCAACCGCTTATCAGTTTCAAAAAAAATCCGTTCCCCGCGGCGGCGGGGAACGGTATATTTTTACCGAAAAGTTTCGTGAAACGAAATCACCTGGTCAATCAAATACGCAACAGATAAAAGAGGGTCGCGACGGTTCCCAGGCTAGCGATGAAATAGACGACAATAGCGACCATACCGTCAGCACGGACGCCCAAGTCATGCACGGTAACCCGCAAGCGGTGCGCGGCATGCCATAATGACAACAGGATCACCCCGAAGATCACCAGCTTACCCAGCCAATTAGCTGCGAAGGCATGCAAGTGTTCATAGGTCAGTAGACTGGGTACGAACCCTAGCGCGGCAAACAAAGTGAGCAGCACCAGCACCGGCGTGACGAACGCCGTGATCGTGCCGCCAGCCGCGAAAGGTCCCCAAAAAATGGGTTTGTTGGATTTAGCCACGATTACACCCCCAGGAACAGCATGATCAGCGAAATCACCGCCCAGCCACCATAATGCGCGCCGACGATGATATGACCTGGAACAAATTCTTCACCCCGTTGAATGGGCATGGCCTGAGGCGTGACGTTGAACCACGAAGTGCTATGGTACACCGCCGCCACCAGCGCTGCTAAATTGAATAAAATTCCCAACGGACTGTTTAATGCCTCTAGGAACCCGGCATAAGCTTCAGGACCTTGCGCCAGGTTTTTGAGGGCGAAAATCAGCAGAATGGTGTAGACCAGAATGAAAATGCAGGTTACTTCGCGCGCCATGTAGCGCATGTAGCGCGGCTGGCTGAAGAACCAGTTGGTCTTGGATATTTCACGGATATAGGGTTTGCGGCTCATTTCTTCACCCAGGGCATCAAGTGTTCTTTGTACCAGTCGATGGTGCTAGCCACCTTAACCTGTTGCAAGGCGCCGGCTGGATCGACATGCTTGGGACAGACCTCGGAGCAGGCGCCAACAAACGAGCATTCCCACACACCTTCGTGGGAGGCGATCACTTCCTGACGCTGATCCCGGCCGCCATCACGGGAATCCTGGTTATAGCGGTGCGCTAAGGCGATGGCGGCCGGGCCGATAAACTCCGGAACCAAGCCGTATTGCGGACAGGCGGCATAACACAACATGCAGTTAATGCACAGTGTGTACTGCTTAAAGGTTAAAAGTTGCGCCGGGGTTTGTTTGAACTCACCGGCGCTGACCGGCTTGTCTTCCTTAGGAATCAAATACGGCTTGACGCTGGCCAATTTGGCGATGAAATCCTCGACTACCGTGACCAAGTCCCGCTCGATGGGGAAATTCGCCAATGGCTCGACGCGAATCTGGTCGCCATACTCATGGATGAACGCCTTGCACGCGAGCTTGGGTTCGCCGTTGACCATCATCCCGCAACTGCCGCAGACCGCCATATGGCAGGACCAGCGATAGCTCAACGTGGTGTCCAGATTGTCCTTGACGTAATTCAAGGCGTCCAGCACCACCCATTCATTCAGGCAAGGCACCGAGTAGGTCTGAAACCGGGGCTCGCTATCGGTCTCCGGGTTATAACGGAGCACTTCCAGTTGGATCTGGCGTTCGCTCATTTCTTGGCTCCTGAGTAGTCACGCACACCGGGTTGCGACTTGGTGATGACAACATCGAGATATTCGATACGCGGCGGTTCCTTGGGATGATAATGAGCCAGGCTGTGCTTGAGAAACTTCTGGTCATCCCGGGCAGTGAAATCCAGCCGCTGGTGCGCGCCCCGCGATTCCTGACGATCCCGTGCCCCAACCGCGGCCGCTTCCGCGCAGTCGAGCATGGAACCCAGTTCCAGCGCTTGCATCAGATCGGTATTATAGACGCGGCTCTTGTCGTGGATTTCGATGCCGGCGTAGCGCTGGCGTAGCTCGGCAAGCTTTTCACAAGTTGCAGCCAAACCTTCGCCGGTGCGATAAATGCCAGCGCCCTCTTCCATGGTGTGCATCATCTCGCTGCGCAGTCCGGAAATAGACTCGGTACTGCCATTCTTATCGAACAACGCCTGAATTCGCCCTGCGGAGTCTTGTGCCTGAGCGGCCAGTACTGCGTCTTTACTTGCAGGCAAGCCTGATTGAAGATGAGCGATAGCGCTCAGTGCCGCCCGCCGGCCGAAGACCAAAAGCTCAGTCAGCGAGTTGGAGCCAAGCCGGTTGGCGCCATTGATGCTGACACAGGCGCATTCGCCCGCAGCAAATAGACCGGGCAGTGGGGTGGCAGCTTTAATGTCGGTATGGATGCCGCCCATGCAGTAATGTACCACGGGACGAATAGGGATCGGCTCCTTAACCGGGTCCATGCCCAGATAGCTAATTGACAGATCGCGGACGAACGGCAGGCGCTCGTTGATCTTCTTTTCGCCCAGATGGCGCATGTCCAGCAGCACACAATCGCCCCACCGTGTCGAAACCGTGTTGCCTTTCTGCTGTTCATGCCAGAAGGACTGGCTCAACCGATCGCGGGGACCGAGTTCCATTGTCTTCAACACCGGCTGGCCGACTGGAGTTTCCGGACCCATCCCATAGTCTTGGAGGTAGCGGCGACCGTGCTTGTTCAGCAGGATACCGCCTTCGCCACGGCAGCCTTCGGTCAGCAGGATGCCATTGTTCGGCAATCCGGTCGGATGATACTGGACGAATTCCATATCTTTGAGCGGTGCGCCCGCGCGATAGGCCAAGGCCATACCATCACCGGTCTTGATAGCGCCGTTGGTGGTGAACGGGAACATGCGCCCTGCTCCACCCGCAGCGATGATGACCGCCCCTGCCTGGAACTGACGCATTTCCCCACTGCGGATTTCCAGCGCCGTGAAGCCTTGGCAACGTCCATCGTCTACCAGCAAGTCAGTGACGTAATACTCATCGAAGCGCTGAATAGACGGATACTTGAGTGAAGTTTGAAACAGGGTGTGCAGAATATGGAAGCCGGATTTGTCAGCAGCGAACCAAGTGCGTTTGATTTTCATGCCACCGAACGGCCGCACCGCTACCGAACCATCCGGCTCGCGGCTCCACGGACAACCCCAATGTTCGAGTTGAATCAGTTCCTTCGGGGCTTCATTAATAAAATACTCAACGGCATCCTGATCGCACAGCCAATCGCCGCCACCGACCGTGTCGCTAAAATGCAGATCGAGGCTGTCATCGGATTTAATGACCCCAGCAGCTCCTCCTTCAGCGGCGCAGGTATGGCTGCGCATGGGGTAAACTTTTGAGACCAGAGCGATGCGCAACTTCGGGTCAGCTTCGGCGAGAGCGATGGCGGCTCGCAGCCCCGCGCCTCCCGCGCCGACGATGGCAACGTCGGTTTTGATGATCTCCATTACTTCGGCTCCTCGGCATGGTGCCTGTCGGATTGATGAAGGGTTGGTGAAAAGGGTGATTGGTTGGCCAGCCTGGTGCCTGTTTGTAGAAAACAGGCACCAGGCACGGCCCGCATAGTGAAAATTTGCGGACTCTCCAGGCAAAGCTGCTGATTTTTGGATGTTGATACAGGCAGCACGCGGGATTTATGGTATTGGAAGGCTTTAGATAAGCCCGATGCCTAATTATAGAGGGTGTTCATAGGAGATTTGGCAAATTTATCCACTTTTCGATGGCTGGAAAAGCCTTCGTCAATTGCGTACTGGAGCAGCACTAGCGAAAGAACGAGACTTGTTGGGCGCAACAGCATCACCAATCTCTATGCCAGTATGAGCGTTGGAGGATACATGAACGATGCGTCGTTTTACACGGTGCGCCACATGTTGTATTACGCCGGTATTTGAACGGCTGGGGAAAAGTGCAAGCCACTGTTTGGCTGGTGGGCGATGCTGGGTTCGAACCAGCGACCCCTGCCGTGTGAAGGCAGTGCTCTACCGCTGAGCTAATCGCCCTTTAGAAAGGAAGGCGGATTATAAGTGCCAAAACTAGCCTTGACAAGGCGTTGCGCTCTTTATCAACAATTCTCATTTTGGCGATTTCACCTGGGTTTCGAGTTATAGGGGGGCTGACTCGAAGCTTTGCAGTGTGAACGTCATCAAAGCCCCCAAACTCTCGAAGCATAGGTAACGAGTCAAAGCCCGGATGTTGCTGAACACGCTGCCGCAAGGGCAGTTTCCAGCGGAACGGTTGGTATTAGCTATCTATTCACTTCGGCACGGCCTGGACCAGAAAAGCCAGGCTGCATTAAAGACTTCAGATTATGTACTGAAAGTCTCGCTATTTTCCAATACAAAAACTACTGAAAATCCGCCCGAGTAAATCATCTGAAGAAAACTCACCCGTAATTTCTCCCAGTGCATTCTGCGCATAACGCAGTTCCTCCGCCGCCAGCTCTCCGGCACCGTCCACCAGTTGCTCATCTGCCGCTGCCAGTGCTGCTGCTGTCTGTTCCAGCGCTTCCAGATGCCGCCGCCTGGCCATCAATATTCCCTCACCGCCGTGATAACCCATGCAGGCCTTCAAATGTTCGCGCAGCAATTCCAAGCCTGAGCCAGTTTTAGCTGACAACCAGAGCGCGTGGCCCCAATCAACCGGCTCTAATACCGGCTCCCGGTCTGTGAGATCAATTTTGTTATAAATGACTGTCACCCCAGTTTGCGCCGGCAACCGTTCCCGTAGCGCCTGATCCTCAGCAGTAAATCCTTGCCGATCATCCACCAGCAGCAAAATCCGGTCAGCGGTTTCGATCTCCATCCAAGCACGGCGAATACCCTCTTGCTCCACAGGATCAAGGCTGTCGCGCAGGCCAGCCGTGTCGATGACATGCAATGGCATCCCGTCAATGGCGATCTGCTCACGCAATACATCACGGGTGGTACCAGGGATATCGGTCACGATCGCCGCCTCGCGTCCAGCCAGGTAATTGAGCAGGCTGGATTTACCTGCATTGGGTCGTCCGGCAATCACCACGGTCATTCCATCGCGCAACAAACGGCCCTGCCCAGCAGCTCTCTGCAAAGCGTTCAATTGTTCTTGTAAGGCATGCAATCGCTCGGCAATGAAACCATCCGCCAGAAAGTCGATTTCTTCTTCAGGAAAGTCGATAGCCGCTTCGATATATATCCGCAGTTCAATCAGCGCCTCGATCAATACATTAATACGTCTGGAAAACTCTCCTTCCAACGAACGCACGGCGGCGCGGGCAGCCTCAGCGGTCGTGCTGGTGATCAGATCAGCAATCGCCTCAGCCTGGGTCAGATCGAGTTTATCGTTGAGAAAGGCACGTTCGGAAAATTCCCCAGGACGGGCCAGACGAGCGCCCAGGTCTAGGACACGGGCCAGCAGCAAATCCATGACTACTGGCCCGCCATGACCATGCAGTTCCAGCACATCTTCACCAGTGAAGGAATGCGGAGCAGGGAAATACAAGGCGATACCTTCGTCAATGATGCTGCCGTCATCAGCATGGAACTGGCGCAAGACAGCTTGACGAGGTGCAGGGAGCATGCCGCAGACTGCCTTAGTGATAACGGCACTCAGCGGACCCGAGATTCGCACGATGCCAATCCCCCCCCGGCCGGGTGGAGTAGAAATAGCGGAAATAGTGTCGTTCATGAGCTAACTCCTCATTACCGACCCTAGCGCCTTCGCTGCGATCTGTCTCAAAAGGAGAAAAGAGGCTATCTCACATCACAATAAACACACCCGCCCTCCCCCATGACAGAGGAGGGCTGAGGTGAAGAGTAAACAATCGCGATGAGATCGGCGATATCACTTCTTACGCTTATTACCCGGTACTTGTCCAGATGAAGGCTTCTTGGTCAAATCGACCAGCTTCCTTCCATGACTCAACAGGTTGCGGGCTTGCTCACCCAGCCCAGACCCTTGCTTGGCCTTGGCTGCTGCTGCATCAGCACCCGATTCTACCCGCTTGGTGATCATCCACTGCTGGGCAATAGACAGCATGTTATTCACCACCCAGTACAACACCAACCCGGCCGGGAACCACAGGAACATGAAGGTGAACACGATCGGCAGCGACATCATCACTTTAGCTTGGATCGGATCAGGCGGCGCTGGGCTGAGCTTCTGCTGTACAAACATGGTCACACCCATGATCAGCGGCAACACATAGTAAGGATCTGGGATCGACATATCCTTGATCCAGAACATGAATGGCGCCTGCCGTAACTGAACGCTTTCCACCAATACCCAATACAGCGCGATGAATACTGGAATCTGCACCAGAATCGGCAGGCAGCCGCCCAGCGGGTTGACCTTCTCTTTTTTGTACAGGTCCATCATGACCTGATTCATCTTCTGCTTGTCGTCACCATACAATTCCTTGAGCCGGGTCAGTTCCGGCGCCAGCCGGCGCATATTGGCCATCGACCGGTAGCTGGTCTCGGACAATTTATAGAACACTAGCTTGATCAGGAGGGTCAGGAAGATAATGGCCCAACCCCAGTTACCAACGACCCCGTAAATGGTTTTCAACAACCAGAACAGTGGCTCCGCAATAACGGTCAATTTGCCGTAATCCACGGTCAGGTGCAAATTGGGCGCAATCTTATCCAAGATATCCGGCAGCTTCGGCCCCATATACAGCCGGGTGCGGAAATCACCAGTTGCGCCAGCCGGTATGCTTTGCACCGCGCTGGTCATGCCCACGACATAGCGATGACCATCAATCGATTTGGTGTAAAAGGTATCAGTCTCACCAGCATTAGGAATCCATGCTCCAAGGAAATAATGTTGAATCATGGCAACCCAGCCATCTTTCACCGGCTGGTTGAGCGGCTGCTTGGCGATGTCATCAAAGGAAATCTTTTCATAGCGTTGCTCAGGCGTCGAAATGACCGCTCCGGTATAGGTAATCACTCCACCACCAAAAAAACCGTTCTTGGTTTTCGGCGGGGTGCGCTGGAATTGCCGATACTGGCTGCCTTGCCAATTATCAGTGCTACCATTTTCCACACGCTGATTTAATTCCACCAGGAAGCTGCCGCGATGGAAGGTGTAAGTTTTAACGACCTTCACTCCAAAGGGGCCGGCCCAGTTCAGCCGCACCTCCAATGTGTCTTGCCCATCTGCGAACCGGTACTCGTTCTGCTCAGCGGTAAACGGCGCATAGTGGTTAGGCGCAGAACCATCGTTTAACGCCACCAACCCCGATTGGGCGATGAACAGATCAGGACCACTGTCCTTCAGTAATTGAAACGGTTGATTAAGCTGTTGCACGGACTCAGGATAAGTACGTAGGCCCACCTGGCGCAGGTCACCACCGATCGTGTCGATTTCTGCCTCAAAGAGATCAGTCGTTACCTGCACTCGAGAGCCACTGCCCAGCGCCTGAGAAATCGCACCTGGCACAGGTCCCGCCGTAGGGACATCCTGCCCAGGTGTGATAGCAGGACCGGCTGGAACAGCAGGACTGGCGGGGGCAGTAGCGACTGGCGCCGGCGGGGGATATTTTTTAGCCTGGAACTCCAGCCAGTTCTGCCAGAGCAGAAACAGCACAAAACCCAGAGCGGCGAACAGTAGCAAACGTTGGTTTTCCATTAACGGTCCTTCAGAGAAGGTTCAGGGACGGGATCGACACCGCCTGGATGCCAGGGATGGCAACGTAGCAGGCGCCGGATCGCCAGCCAGCCCCCATGTAGCACACCATAGTATTCAATGGCTTCGCGGGCATACTGGGAGCAACTCGGATAAAAACGACAATGGTTGCCCAACAGAGGGCTGATGAGCAGTTGGTAACCACGAATCAGCGCGATCAGGATGGCGCGCATGATGGGGCGAGTCTCTGCCAATGTCGTTGCAAGGAAGCGAACAGGACAGTATTTTCTTGTTGCGCCACACCACTACGGCCCATCACTACCCAGTCCATGCCACCGAATTGAGGTTGATGATGTCGAAAGCTTTCACGCACGATCCGCTTAATACGGTTACGTGCCACAGCAGACCGGGCAACCTTGCGGGAAATCGCCATCCCCAATCGAGGATGTTTCAGATCATTGGGGCGAGCCAACACGGTAAAATAACGGTCACTGGACTTGGCCGGGCGGGCGAAGACATGAGCGAAGACTGATGGGCCGCTCAGCCGAGCGCGGCGCGGGAAACACGCGCCGCCCCCACCGTCCATATAATTAAGGTGTGAGACGGGCACGGCCCTTGGCACGGCGCGCCTTCAGAACCCGGCGGCCGCCGGTGGTGGCCATGCGAGCGCGAAAACCGTGGGTACGCTTGCGATGAATGATGCTGGGCTGGAAAGTCCGCTTCATGACGATTCCTTAAGAGACAGATCAAGACAGAGTTTGCGCTTTTTAGCGAAAAGCGAGAAATTACTGATATAGAGCTAAATTTGTCAAGTTAAATGGTCCGGGGTTTGAAGTCTAAGCTCCGGCAACGTCTCTGCCAAGCCATTGACATCACTCATGAACAACCTTGCTTAGTTTTTAGGAACAGCACTCGTGGACCATGCCTTGTGGAAAGCATGCCAGGATAGCCTGGAACGTGAATTATCCGAACAACAGTTAAACACGTGGATTCGGCCATTGCACGCACAGGAGGAAGCCAAGGTCCTGCGCCTGCTAGCACCTAACCGCTTTGTGCTCGACTGGGTTAAAAAGCACCATTTGGCGCAAATCCAAGCCGTACTTGAGCAATTACGCCCAGGTCACCCCCCAGAAGTGCGGCTGGAAATTAGCAGTGGCGGCATCTTGCCCACTTCAGTAGTTCACACTGGGGAACCGCCAGGAGAGAAACCCATTAGCGAATCTATTGCTGAAACTGCCGAATTGCTGAAAAGTGGCGTTCTCAATGCCGATTTCACTTTTGCCACTTTTGTCGAGGGCAACTCAAACCAGATCGCCCGGGCCGCATGTTTGCAAGTTACTGAAAATCCAGGTAAGGCCTATAATCCACTCTTTATTTATGGCGGTACGGGCCTCGGAAAAACCCATCTCATTCATGCAGTTGGAAATATGTTACGTGAACGTAACCCCGAATCAAAAGTAGTTTATCAGAATTGCGAGTACTTTGTAGCTGACATGGTGCGTTCTCTACAGCATAACGCCATTAACGAATTCAAGCGCCGTTACCGTTCGCTTGATGCCCTGTTAATTGATGACGTGCAATTCCTGGCTGGCAAAGAGCGATCTCAAGAAGAATTTTTCTATACTTTTAATAGCTTGCTTGAAAGCCGCCAACAAGTTATTTTGACTTGCGACCGCTATCCAAAAGAGGTCGATGGGTTGGAAGACCGGCTCAAATCACGCTTTGGCTCAGGTCTAACAGTGGCTATCGAACCACCGGAATTGGAAACCCGGGTTGCGATCCTCAAGAGCAAAGCTGAGCAGACTCAACTCGAATTGCCTGATGAGGTTGCATTTTTCATCGCCCAGCGCATCCGCTCCAATGTTCGTGAACTAGAAGGCGCACTGCGGCGAATTTACGCTAACGCCCAATTCACCGGGCGATCTATTACCATCAGCTTTGTCAAGGAAGTGCTAAGTGACCTGCTGACCTTGCAGGACAAGCTGGTGACTATTGAAAATATCCAGAAAACGGTAGCGGACTACTACAAAATCCCCGTTAGCGAACTGCTGTCAAACAGCCGGTTGCGCACCTTATCTCGTCCTCGGCAGGTAGCAATGGCGCTTACCAAGGAGCTGACTGCTCTCAGCCTGCCCGATATTGGCGAGGCTTTCGGCGGGCGCGATCACACAACAGTATTACATGCTTGCCGAAAGATTCGCGAACTGCAACGAGGTGAACCCAAAATCCGTGATGACTACACTAATTTGCTTACAACCCTTACTAACTAGAGAAAGGCTTGTGGATAACTTCTGTGGATAAGTGGATAACTTTTTAAATAGTATTTATAT
>DDST01000158.1 GCA_002343485.1 Proteobacteria bacterium UBA2383 | reverse complement strand
GCTTATAGTTCTTAAAGGTCATGTTCTATCCGAAACAATCTGGACATGGAATGATGATGTAAAAATCTTAATTCATACGCCCAGATTTTTGTGAACCAGATGTTAGATCAGCCAGACCTTCGATTCAGGGAGCTGATTGCCTGATAAAACCGAATATCGCACTAATTGATATTAGTAAATTGGAGAACTGCAATGGCAAACGAGAAAAATCCTATGGGACCGGTCATCACGAATAGCTTAATAAAGCGATTTCGTAAATCGATAGTCTGGCTGTATATCATCACCATTATGATTAGCATTCCGATTATTTATTTGGTCACACAGTACCAAGTGCATGCGGAATCCAATAAAGAATTAACATTAATGCTGGATATGGTTACTTCTATAAGAGAATACATCTCAAAAGATGTTCGCCCAGATCTCATAGAAGCAAAAATGTTCCAATCACCTGCAATGTCGGGGACGGTGACAACGAGCAAGGTAGCTAGCTATTTCATTAAAAGGCAACCTAACTACTACATTAAAGTTGCTTCTGATAATCCATTGAATCTAAAAAATATGGCGGAGCCGTTTGAAAAAAAATTATTAGATCAATATCGTGAAGATAGAAAATTGGATGAAATCATACAAATTGGTGAGATTAATGGCAACCGGTTTCTGGTTTCCTCTCGCCCCAGTGTCGCTAAAAAAGAATGTATGGTATGCCACGGTGATCCGAAAAGCGCCCCTATGCCAATAACTAGCAAGTACGGCATGACAAACGGCTATAACTATCAAGATGACAGCGTTGTGGGCACAATTAATTTGGGTGTTCCATTAGCGGACGTTAATACTTTGGTGATTCAACGCGGGCTTGTAGCCGTAGGGATAATTACCTCGATTTTCAGTTTTATATTTCTAATAATCAGCGCCTTAGTAAAGAGAAGCATTCTTCTGCCAATCGCAAACATTACGGAAGCGGCAGTTGTTTTGAGCAAAGGGAATCTTGAGCAAGAAATTAACGTTAAGCGCGATGGCAGTGAGATTGGTGAGCTGGCTCATTCGTTTGAGCTGTTACGGCGCAGCTTAAAATGGACGATAGGGCAATCAAAAGGATAACCAGTACTCAGCGTGCTAGCTCCTTCATACGAAGACGCTTTCATTGCCGTCACAAGCGGATTGAGCTAGCACTTATCATCACTTAGGTATCAATTTTCTAAATTCAATTTAAGGTTGATTAACATGAATAATTCACAATCGTTATCTTTGGCTCAAGTGGTAGCCGAACTCCAGCAAATTTCTCAAGATAAACTCTCTGGCAATATGACGATTGTAGCGGAAAATCGCCAAATGATCCGAATTGGTCTTCTCAGCGGCAACATTGTCACTTTGTCTTATAAGAATAAGCGAGGGGCAGAAGCATTATCGTTGATCCAGCAGACCAAACCGGATTGGTTTCAATTTATCAAGAGCAGCAGCGTCACTCCTGACCCTGATTGGCAGCCTTCGACCGCCGAAATTTTTAATTTTCTCAGTGGCAGCAGTATCTCTTCTCTGAAATCGGGATCAGTTAAAACAACCGCTAAAACACTTTCCCAACAGACTCTAGAAGTGTTGAAAGAAGTATTGACCGAATTTATGGGTCCCGTAGCACCAGCGATTTGCAACAAGGTTCTACGACAGGATTTGAATCTAGACATGTCGATTGACTTGCTGGCTAAAGAAATTCCTGAATGGAAAGAGTCGCTTCAATTCAAAGAACAGGTCAGAAAAAAACTCCTGACGGATCAGAGTCTAGCTACCACCGCTTGATCGGCCTAGAGGGAGCGGAGCACACTGCCACTATCGGGGCGTTGAGGGTGTTGGGCGTTTAGTGGCCAAGGAGCCTATATTGCGTTGACCGCTCTCGGCTAGGCCCTGTGCCTTGCGCATTATAAAAATTTAACGGCATCAAAAACCGCATCCAGCGATAGATGTTCGATGAATGTCCGTTCTTCGTTGGATAGATTACCTTGATAAACTTAAAACCCCCTTTAGTGATTTTTAGATAGAGTTAAAAAATTATTAGATGATATTACGATGGGTGGTTCTTTTAAGATAGATTCTCTCCTTAGCCGCGTGATAGATTGATGGAAATCACTTGAGAGTAATCGAGTCCCAAATCTTACCTGCCCATGATCTTTCTTTAGACCAACTGGATTTAAAACCTTTTTCAAGAAAAAATGAAGTGTATTTCTTGTCATTGACCAGAATATGGTCTTTTAACCATTTTCTTAGAAAACTCATTAACTCAATATCAATTTGAGCGCCATTTTCAAACTTTCTCTGAAAGTTAATGATACTTTTTTTGAATTGCTCATGTTGATTTTGATGAGTATCGCCTTCGGCATAATCAAAAATACGGAATAAACTCTCCTCAACTGAGAAATGTACAATAGTGTATTGGATAAGCTCATCGAGTATACTACTAATAGTAGACTTATCAGCCTTATTCAATATGGCTTCATAATACAGACGATTGATTAAAGCGATAAGAATTTTATGTTGCTCATCAATTTCCTGTAAGCCAACACTAAAGCTTTCAGACCACGGCAAATATTCTTTTGTTTCAGTCATATTATTATCTCCTAATTAAAACAAAAAAGAAGGGTCTATTCCGGCGATAAGAACCTTGGACAAAGGGAACCGGAAGTTGCTAAGAGTATTTCACAATTTTGTCGCTTTTGGTAGGGCCAGGTTTATCCACGGTTTTGTGAGTTATCAAGCGGATCATCGATGTGTTTTTTTAATACGAACAGCAAATTTGAGATTAAAAGCTATACTGCCTAAAAAAGCACCACCTGCGATAAGATAGGTGCTAGATTGGATGCTGCTGGTTCTATTGCCGGGTCTGCTGTAGCCGTGGCGGAGTAGTATCTGATCCATACGCTTGATCACCGCAAACCGCATGCTCAGATGCTGAGCCACTTCGTAGATGGCCTCGGTATCCATCGCATTATTCTTGTTTTGATTTGACATAGGGGTTGACGAACTGCGGCGCGATCAGTTGCAGCACCTCATGGCCGTGATCTCGGAACTGCCGCGTCCAGGCGCGGGCACTGCCACACGCTTCTATTGCCACCGTATAGGCAGGCAGATTCGCCATCAACACGCTCAGCCGCGTTCGGTTGAAGGTCGATCACCCGCTATTCACGCTTGTCCACACCATAGACGTGAAAATCCTGCTTGGCCAGGCCAATCCTGGCAATCTTTACGGCACGTATCGCTGTTGCGCTGCTCTTTCAGCGGTCCGCTCTGTACTCTCAGTGGATAATGGCGGATAACATCGCCCATTATGCCCGCGATAGGCTCGTTGAGAGAGCAGGGCAGACTATCCATTAGCTTCTTAATTATTGCAAGATCATGAATATAATGGAAAAAATCAATCCTCTGACACTCATGCTTGAGCAATACCCTCTTTTGATCTTAGACGGCGCATTAGCGACTGAGCTGGAGCGGCGTGGTTGCAACCTGCGTGATCCTTTGTGGTCAGCCAAGATTCTGCTTGAGAACCCGGAGTTAATTCGTCAAGTCCACCAGGATTACTTCCAGGCTGGCGCTGATTGCGTCATCACAGCCAGTTACCAGGCTACTGTGGAAGGCTTCATGCGACGCGGGGTGACACACGAGACAGCGCTGAAATTGATTCAGCGGTCGGTGCAATTGGCGATTGAGGCCCGTGACGCTTTCTGGCGGGACGAGGTGAACCGGGTGGGCCGGCCCCGGCCGCTGGTAGCGGCCTCGGTCGGGCCTTATGGCGCGTTCCTGGCGGATGGTTCCGAATACCGGGGTGACTATGGGTTGAGCGAAACCGGGCTAATGGATTTTCATCGTCCGCGCCTGGCTGCCTTGTTGGAGGCCGGCCCCGATCTGCTGGCGTGCGAAACCCTGCCTTGCTTCACCGAGGCCAGGGCTTTGGCGCGGCTTATCGCCGAATTTCCGGAAGCCCATGCTTGGATCAGCTTCAGCGCCCGCGATGAGATGCATATTTGTCACGGCGAACGATTGGCCGACTGCGCCGCCTGGCTGGATGAGATGCCGCACGTCGTCGCTGTCGGTGTGAATTGCACGGCTCCACGATATATTCCGGCACTGATTGAAGCAGCCCGGATGACCACGCGTAAACCAATCGTGGTCTATCCCAATTCCGGGGAGAGCTATGACATCGAGCGTCGCACCTGGAACGGTCCCGCAACCGGTGTAGCCTTTGCCGCCGAGGCACAGCGCTGGTATGCAAGCGGGGCGCGGATCATCGGCGGCTGTTGCCGAACCACGCCTGAGCATATTCGTGAGATCGCTGCTTGGGCGCGCGCGCGTTAAGGTGCGGCGTGATCCAGCCAATAATCCAATCCCTGCGCATTGAGTTCGATATCTGATCGCAGCACCTCGCGCCATTGCTCACGCTCTAGCCGCCAACCTTGGCGTGCCGCTTCGGTATCCATCAATGCCCATAATCCTTCCAGGATCCGCGCCTCGCGCTCTGGAGCATGCTTCCTCTCTCTCTCAGCCACGGCTACATGCGCATCAATCAGCCGGTGCAGGTCGTTGCCCAAGCGCTGCACATCTCTAACACGGGCAAAATGGGTCAAATAGAGGGCCTCTGGCTGATAACTTAGAATCCGATCCACCGATGCATGCATGACAGAAGGATCAAACTGTGTCGGTGTGGTGGTGGGAATGATCGATGGCCGGCCATCTACATCCAGTTCACGGAAGGACAAGCCGAAAATATCGCCGGTAAACATACTGCCGCTGCGGATATCCTGCAGGCACAAGTGATGGCGTGCATGACCTGGCGTATCGAGACACCGTAAGGTGCGGCCCGCCAGGTCGAACGTATAATTATCGCTGGCGGCGATGATGCGGCCGGCGGCAACAGGTATCGGATCACCGTACAGACGGTAGGCTTCCTCTTGACCATATACGGCCCCTACCGCGGCAAATAATTTCGCCGGATCAACCATGTGAGCGGCCCCGCGAGGGTGCACCACCAGGCGTGCTTCTGGGAAGGCCTGCATCATGACCCCGGCGCCACCCGCATGATCGAGATGAATATGGGTTAAAAACACATAGGCCACATTCGCTGGCGTTAGTCCAAGAACCTGAAGAGCTTCCAGAACCCGGGGCAGGGACGCATAACTTGCGGTATCAATGATCACGGCCTGGCCGTTTTCCACAATAAAGTGAATAGCGGCCAATTGGGGGCGAATATATCCGGAATCGAGGGCATAAATGCCGTGGTCATAACGGAGCAGTTCGAACATGGGGATTCTCATAGCAGAAAGATGAAAAGTGCGGCGTAACAATGGATGCTTGAATGACGGAGCGCAATGTTACAATTTTCAGCCCTTAATCCCTAATTTCTAATTCTTACTCTTTGATTTTTAAAAAAATGATAATTTTGATTGCGTTGGCGGCTTTTGCAACCGCACTGACGCTGGCGTTTCTGCTGTCCCGGCCCGCTTTCCGAGGGCAATGGCTCGATTATCCAAATGAGCGTTCCCTGCACCAGCGTCCGGTCCCGCGGACCGGTGGCTTAGCGATTTTGGGTAGCGGGTTGACGAGTAGCTTTTTGCTAACGCTATTGGTTCCAGCCACGCATCCTCTACTGATAACGCTACCGCTCGGATTGTTACCGTTGGCTATCATCTCGTGGCTCGATGACCGGCAGGGAATGGCGATGGGATGGCGTTTCCTAGTCCATTTCTGGGCTGCCGTCAGTCTGATAGGGGTGAATCCTGTTCCAAACGCGCTGGATCTGCCCAGCTTACCGTGGCAGCTCCCCATGGAAGTTATTCATATCCTAAGCGTGTTGTTCGTTGTTTGGATGATCAATCTCTACAATTTCATGGATGGCATGGATGGCTTCGCGGGTGGTATGGCGGTGATAGGGTTTTCAGCGCTGGCCTGGCTAGGGCGGGTTGATACCGGATTTGCAGCTGTTTGCTTGAGTGTGGCAGCGGCCAGCGCCGGTTTTCTGGTGTGCAATTTTCCGCCCGCCCGGATTTTTCTGGGTGATATCGGCTCCACAACCTTCGGTTTTCTAGCGGCGGCATGCAGTCTATGGGGTGCTCGAATGGAACTGTTTCCCCTCTGGGTTTCATTGCTCGTGTTTTCCCCTTTTATCATGGACGCTACGGTTACTTTGATACGGCGCCTGCTGCGGGGTGAAAAGGTTTGGCAAGCGCACCGCAGCCACTATTATCAACGTTTGGTGCTGCTAGGCTGGGGACATCGCCGCACCGTGCTGGTGGAGTATGGCCTAATGCTGGCTTGCGCCGGTTCAGCATTATTGGCAGTTCATTTGCCGCCGGTTGGCCAGATAGCACTGGCGGTCATTTGGGTGTTGATGTATGGGCTTCTAATGCGAGGGGTGTCCTGGCTGGAGCAGCGGTGTCTTGCAGCGGCGTGTCAGTGATGTTCTTGGTGCTTTGATTATTGAAGACATAAAGGCGATGTTTGAAGCTATCTTTAAACCTGTTTGCTTGCGCGATTCATCGCACCAAGGAGAACCTGTGTATAGGTTAATGAATTTTATACCAACGTTGAATGAGCGTGGATGGATGCAGTGAGCAAGTTGGAGCTGAGCCTTTGAAAGCTCAAATTCATGTCATCCTAGCCACGATGGCCGGTTTCGCCGTTGTGTTGCTGGTGGTCTGGGGGGTAGACCATGGGATCGTCCATCCCGCCTTCAAGGAATTGGAACAGGCACAGGCGCTGGAGGATGGCATACGGGCGCGGGCCGCCATCCAAAACGAGCTGCGTCAACTAGAGAATATCTTAGGTAATTGGGCCGAGTGGGATGACGCCTACATTTATGCTGCGAACCACAATCCGGCCTTTATCGCATCTAATCTAGGTAACTGGAGCGTCCTGGAAAAAAATAGCCAGTTAAACCTCTGTGTAATTCTCGATCCCCAAGGACAGCGGTTGTATAGCAGCGGTTATGACTCCGAACTGGGTGGTGAGGTGCTCCTGGCTACATTCGCCCGCGATCCGCCCGCGATCTGGAACATACTCCGGCTGGCCCTGGAACGGGCGCGCGCCGGCTTGCTGCTCACTGAACACGGTCTGCTGCTACTGGCGGCGCATCCTATCTTGACCACCCAGGGTAGGGGGCAGGCCCGTGGCGTAATGGTCTTCGGTCGTTTTCTGGACCAGCCTTTGCGGGAATTACTGGCGGCCCAGGTCAAAGTAGCGTTCGAGCTATTGTTAGCCACTGATCCGCGCTTGACACCGATGGAACACGATTACCTGATGGCCCTGCATGCCGGAAATCCTGAGCTGCGGCAAGGTCCGGCAGGGGCGGCATTCGTGTACGAGGTGCTTGCGGATCTGACAGGTCAACCCATTGCCCTGCTGCGTACTCCCATTCGTCAGACGATCTCGATCACAGCCCAGCGCACCAGCCATACCCTGATGGGGGTATTGGGTTCAGTGGTGCTGGTGTTGCTAATCGGCGGCGCGTATGGATTGATCCGGCTCGGACGCGGTGAGCAGTGGGCCGCACCGGCGGCGGCTTGGGGTGCGGCCACGCTCATCGTCTTGATCGGGCTGACGTTGACAGCGGGCCTGTATGCCGAGTGGCGCCAACGCAGCCAGGCAACGCTGGTGCGCAATTTCCAGGGGGCTGCCAGCGCACTGATCAGCCGGATCATCACCCGGCTCCACAACAACTTAGAAGATATTGATGCCACGCGCCGTTTCCTGGAAGGGGCAGGCGCCATCGACCGAGGGCGATTTCGCGCATTTGTCACGCCGCTACTAGCTAACGGCGGCTTTCAAGCCTTGGAGTGGCTGCCACGTGTACCGCGGGAGCAACGGGCTGCTTATGAAGCGGCTGCGCGCCAGGATGGCTTCAAAGATTTTTACTTCACCGAACGCGATGAGGCAGGGCGGTTGATCCCTGCTGCTGATCGTCCCGTCTACTTCCCTGTCTATTACCTGGAGCCGTTGGCCGGCAATCAAGCGGCGCTGGGCTTTGCTCCCGGCCCGAGCCATCCAGCCCGCGAGGCAGCGTTGGCCCAAGCTCGTGACCGCAGCCAGCTCATCACGACTGGACGTTACATCATCGTGCAAGAGACCGCGCCTGAGCCAACTTGTTCCGTGCTGGTGTTCGGTACGGTGTACACCGGACCTGCAGCAATGCTGGAGGTGGAGACACGGCGGGAACAGTTACGGGGTTTTGTCCTGGGGGTTGTGCGCATCAGCGATACGCTCACCCGAGCGTTGGCCCCGGCAGGCGCTGCCGGATTGCAGTTTCGCCTGCTCGATCTCTCTGCCGAGGCGGACGCCCAGATGCTATATGGGCTGCCATCGGCGGCCATCGATGGAATCGATGGAAAGCCCGTTTCATTTCTTCATCAAGCCGAGGATTTTCATTTCGCTGACCGTACCTGGCGGATCGAGGTCTGGCCAAGCGCGGCCTTTCTCACTGGCCATACCGATCAAACCTACTATTGGATCCCGGCGATTGGCGGGCTGTTGACCCTGCTAGCCGCCTTGTATCTGTTTGCCCTGATCGCC
>DDST01000146.1 GCA_002343485.1 Proteobacteria bacterium UBA2383 | reverse complement strand
CTATCTTTAGGTGAATACTCTCGTATTTTGTTGGGAAAAGATGTGAAAGCTCAAGCTGTCGCGAAACTAGGCCAGGAGCCAGGCGAGCCTGGTCCCGGTATTTGCCGATGTTTTTATGGCCCCATTCTCTCAAAAGTTGGAGTCCCCAAGAAAATCGAAGCGGTTCAATGCCTTCCCTCGGGTTACCAGCCAACTACCGTTATTCCAGTCGGCGACGTTGTGACCCTAAGCGTTCGAATCCGAAATCGCTTCGCTTTGAGGGCGTCCTTAATTTCTTCTTCAAGAACAGTATCACCGATATTCAGTCGATTGATCGCAACTTCCGCCTCGTCGATCCATTTTGGCGGCGGTACCGTTTTCATCTTCTTGTTGCCGTTTATCGTGGCATCGTTAAGGATAATCTCCATTTGCCCGTCCGTACGCCTCGCCGCAGTGACGAAATCGACTCCTGGAGCGTTGACATGGCCGGAGGATTGAATGCCGATCTCACCGCGCACAAATACCGCTTCCTTGAACGTCTCGAATTCGGTGCTACTTGCATCAATGGCTGTCCGCATGGCACGCCCTGGATTGGCTTTAGATGCCTCCGAGACACCTGCCCGGCCTGTGACGCCATGCGCTACCCCCATAAACGGGTCTTTCATTTTCAGTCCTCACGGCGGTTGGTGTCCCTTGGAAAGGAGTTCCTTGGGGGCGGGATTCCGATCCCCGATGATTAACGTGCCGCGTTCATCCTGTATCAGCTCGCGAATCAATTTCTGGAAGCCTTTGATCCGTTTCAGTAGCAGCTTGAGCCTCTCCACGAGTCGTGCTTCTAGCGTTTGAATTTCCCGGCGCTTTGCTATGCTTAACGGCATTGATGGTCAATGACGAATCACAGCGTTCAGGAGTATGGAGTTCATGAGTCGACTGCGCGGAAGAATGGTCATCGCCCAAGGGGGCGGTCCTACAGCAGTAATTAATCAAAGTCTGGTCGGGGCTGTTCTGGAATCCCGGAAGTTTCCAGATATTACTGATGTTTGGGGCGCGCTGCATGGGGTGCGCGGTATCGTCAATGAAACCTTTGTGAGCCTATCCGAGGCGACCACGCACAATCTGGAACGGGTCGCTCAAACACCTTCCTCGGCGCTCGGTTCCACGCGCGATAAGCCCGATGCGGAGTACTGCCACCGGATTTTCAACGTCTTCAGGAAGCATGACGTCCGCTATTTCTTCTATATCGGCGGTAATGATTCTTCTGACACAGTGCGGATTGTGAATGAACAAGCCGATCAGGAAGGCTATGAGTTACGGGCCATTCATATCCCCAAGACGGTGGACAATGACCTGCCGGTCAATGACCATTGCCCCGGTTATCCATCCGCTGCCCGTTTTGTTACTTGCGCCATCAGCGGGGTTAATGCGGACAATAATGCGCTATCGGGCGTTTACATCGCAGTCATTATGGGGCGTCATGCGGGTTGGTTGACGGCTGCGGCAGCCCTGGCCCGCAAACATGACGATGATGGTCCACATCTGGTCTATGTGCCGGAGCGGCAATTTTCCATTGATCGCTATCTGGGTGATATCGACCGCGTGTACCAGCAGCATGGCCGCTGTATCGTCGCACTCTCGGAAGGAGTGTGGGCGACCCGGAATGAGAAGGGTAAGGAAATACCTTTGGCGGCGGATTTGATGTCCAAGGCAGGCCGTGAGCCGCAAGTCGACGCGCATGGTAATATCCAGTTGTCTGGCGGGGCGCTGGCCGATGAGTTGGCTGACATTGTGCAGAAGCGGCTGAATATCAAGCGGGTGCGCTCGGATACATTTGGCTACCTGCAACGCTCATTCCCTGGCGTGGTGTCCAGCATCGATGCGTGTGAAGCGCGCGAGGTGGGGGAGAAGGCAGCGCACTACGCTTGCCGGCATAACGTGGACGGCTCAGTCGTCATCAAGCGCATTGGCAACTACGCAGTGAAGTATGAACTGGCGCGTCTGACGGATATCGCAGCTAAGACCCGCCGTTTGCCAGATGAGTATATCAACGCCGATGGCAATCATGTAAGCGATGCCTTTTGCAATTACTTGCGGCCATTGTTAGGCGATGATCTGCCTTGTCTGGAGCGATTGTCGGCGCCTGTTGCCCGGGTGGGCTAGTTATAATTAGGGTGGTAGCATCCCTCCCCACCTCCCCCTTGGCTTGGGGGGAGGGGTTTGGCTACGCTGACTGTGAAATGCACCCTGGCCTTTTTAGTGGCTGACCGTGACTTTTTTCCCTTTTGGCTGGCCAATGGCAGCCAGCATCTCGGTGAACCAGGGAGTATCGATATCGAAAGGCTTGCCCCCCTTGATGCGTGGGAACTCGATCGCGCGTAGTACGCCGCCGCGATCCTCATCGTGACCGATGACGCCGGCTTCACGGCGCATAGCACATTCAACTGCCATATCGACGCAGGATTTGATGAGACGGATATCCTCGATATTAGCGGCAGAAGCGCGTGCGAAATAACCGGATTTCTGGACGAGGGTTTTTTCCGAGCCAATCATCTGAGCGAACTGCTCACCGAACCATTTGCCGGGATTGACAGCATCAAGCTTGATGTGGCCGAAGGCATCGCGGGGGACATCCTGGCCCTTGGCCTGTAGCTCGGCTACGATCGCTTCCACGCCTGCGCCTTCCGAGACAAAGATGTTAATGTCATCGACTTGATCCATCATAGCGCGCAAGCGTTTAGCCTCAGCGGCGATGTCGATCTCCATTTCGGGGACGAAGACGGCGTGGATGTCGAAGGCGGCGCGGTCAAGTCCGATGGCGGGCAGCCACTCGGCGCGGTCGAGGAGCTTGCGGTATTCCAGCGCGGTGGCGGCGGTAAGCCAGCCGCAGTTGCGGCCCATGACTTCGTGGACGATCAACATGCGCGGATTGGCGTTGTTTTCGGCGACGACATTTTGGAAATAGCGGGCGCCCTGTTCAGCGGCAGTCCAGGCACCCAGCGATTGCTTGATCGGGTATACATCGTTATCGACAGTCTTGGGCAGGCCGATGACAGTGAGTCCGTAGTTGTTTTTAGCCAGGAAGGCGGCTAGATCGGCGGCAGCGGTGTTGGTGTCGTCGCCACCGACGGTATGGAGAACGTCGACGCCATCCTTGATCAGTTGATCGGCGGCGACTTTCTGCGGGTCCTCACCTTCCTTGATCAGGCCACGCTTCACGCAGTCTTTGACGTTGGTAAGCTTGACCCGGCTGTTGCCGATGGGCGATCCACCGAAGCCATGCAATAGTCTGGCTTTTTCGCGAATTTCGGGAGTGACTGTGTAAGAGTCACCTAGCAGGAGTCCTTTGTACCCGCTGTGATAGCAGATGATGTCAATGCTGGGATCGATCTCGGTGTAGCGTTCGATGAGGCCGCCGACCGCTGAACTGAGGCAGGGGGCCAAACCGCCTGCGGTGAGGATTGCAACTTTTCTGGGTTTGTTCATGTGGATGCTGATCTCAATAAGTGAAATAAAACTGAATGGAGCCGATTGAAAAAAAGTAGCCTTGGAAAAAGCATTTTGCCATGCTAGATGTGAAAATTCGCCGGTCTGAAATTTTTGCGTCCCAATTTAGCTGTGAAGAAACGCCGCTTTCTCAGCAGCAATAATAGATGCTTGCAAGCGGCTTCTAGCGGCGCAAGTAAGCCAATTCACGAGGTAGCGTGACGTTGTTGCCGAAGTTGTCCTCGCCATACCCTGAGTTAGCGAGTAATTCAAGGTCGCTCAACACCCGTTTGTCACCAGTAAAAGCGATATTCATATCAGTCTTGATATCAATCTGACCGGTTGCCATCAATCGGGCGATTTCAGTCGTGACTTTTTCCAACAGAATACCTTCATGGCTAAATTCGTTTGATAGCTGCAATGGTTGCTGATAAATGATAATTTTGCCTTGCTCAGCCAATCTTAGCACTACATCCAGGACGGTAGCCCGGGTTTGATGATCGCTAGGGTCGTCAACTGGAAGCCACAGATTGCCGATTTCTGAGCCTAGCCAGCGTCGTTTACGGGCATTGATGCGTTCATTGGCCCGAAAGATATCCATCGGCGAACTGGCATCATAGCATTGGCCATCCAGCTCCATCGTGATGGCACTACCATAATGCTGAGCAATCTTCGCAACGAGTGTGGCAGGACGGACGTGAAAGCCACGGTATGATGGAACGGGTACTTCAATTTTACCCACCTCTGCGTAGCGTTTGAGTAAGGCATGGCAGAGACAGCGTCCTTCATTCAGGTAACTGCCAGCGTAGGCAATCGCGTAATTCATGAGCATGGTGAGCAACGCGCGGGTGGAGATAACTGGATTGCGGCGTAGAGAGGCATCGCCGGTTTTGGCGTTGAGGTGGCGTTCGTAGTGATGGGTTAACTGGGTAGCAATTTCAAGCAGATGAAAAACGATACTGATATGGCCGCGCAGGATGGGTAAGTCCGTATCTAGCGATTCGACTTCTGTTTCATAAACATGCGTATCATAAAGCGCCTGGAGATTGTGGAATCGAAATTGCAAGTAACGTAAATTATCTTCACTAATCGGGTCTGGAAAACAGCTTGGATACTGGTTGGGTTTTACCCACTCGACGATATGCAATAGCTGGCTTTCAGAAGCGAGATTTAAATAGGCGGTGGCAACATGAATAACCGTTTCTGCCGTGCTGCTAACCTGACGGGTGGCCCGGTCGCGGGGCAGATGGCCCGGTGGCAGAGGTTCCAGATAGTTCTCTTTGCTCAGATCGTCAGCAGGAATTGGTAGATTCAATTGAAGCGCTTTGGTAAGGATTCGGCCTGATGCTCTGATAAGGATATCAGAGGTGAAGGCCAGTGTCTGTCTGGTGGCCTCCGTAAAATCACGCTCAATCCTTGGTAGTTGATAGGAAGACAAGGAATGTTGAATGTGCAGCAACTTATAGCTAATGTCAGCAAACAGCTTGATCGTAGCGGTTAGTGACCTGAAACGCGACCATTGGCGATTATTGCGTGCCCCGTAAGCATCTAAGAACTCTTCGAGCTGGATCGCGTGGGAGAGCAGATCGGCGACGAGCGGACGGGTTAGGATGATCTGTGAGCGTGCTACCGATAATAGGCGGGCCAGCCGTAGTAGTTGATGAGCACGGCAAGCGGTTAGGGCGCTGAAGCTTTCATAATCGATGATCACGGGACTTTCAGATTCAGTCACGTCGTCTTTATCCATCGCAAAACCATAAAGCAAGGCTCCTGTTATTTCACCTGATTCACAGATATATTTTATAGCCTCATAACGCCATGCTGATGGTTACTTTGCAAGTGGTCTTCTTAAAGCAGCATTGATATTTTATTATTATATCATCATCTAGTAAATCTGTTTATTCAGACAATGATTGACATACACTAAAGATAAGCTTTAATTTTGTACTTCTGCTCATGCGAAGCCGGTTAGACCGCGCATCGCAGATGTACAAGCAGGACGCTTCAGCGACCTGGCCGGAGTTGGCCAAAATGTCCACCACGAATTCCGCATTACCACGCAAACGAGGAGTAAATATGGCTCTTAAAGAAGTCGTAATCGTCAGCGCCGCCCGGACGGCCATTGGCAAATTCATGGGCACCCTCAAGGACGTATCTGCCCGCGATTTGGCTATTACCGCTGCTAAGGGCGCTATCGAGCGTTCCGGTGTTCCGGCTGACCAAATCGACGAGATCTGCATGGGTCAGTTATACGGTGGTATGCAAGGTTCTCTACCGGCCCGGCAGGTCAGCATGCGGGCGGGTCTAGCACACTATAGCAGTGCTGTGTCTGTCAATCAGAACTGTACCTCCGGGATGCGCGCCCTGGAAATTGCCTGCCACAATATCATGCTGGGTCAAACCGAGATTGGCCTGGTTGTCGGTGTGGAGAGCATGACCAACGCTCCTTATTTACTACCAAAAGGCCGCATGGGCTACCGGATGGGGCAGGGCAACATCGAAGATAGCATGATTCACGATGGCTTGTTCGATGAACTAGTGCCTGGCCACATGGCGATGACCGCCGAAAATGTCGCAGTCAAGCATGGTATCACCCGGCAGGAGTGTGACGAACTGGCACTGATCAGCCATACCCGTTGCACTACAGCAACCAAGGAAGGGATTTTTAAGCGCGAAATTGTGCCAGTAGAATTGAAGTCTAGAAAAGGCTCGACTTTCTTTGACACGGATGAGAATTTCATTCCTGACGCNNGGTGATCATGTCGCTGGACAAGGCTAAAGCTTTAGGTATCAAGCCATTAATGAAGCTGGTCAATATCTGCAATGCGGGTATTGATCCGGCGGTTATGGGACTGGGTCCCGCGGTGGCCATACCCAAGTGCTTAAATCAAGTAGGCATGAAGTTCGAAGACATTGATTATTGGGAGGTGAATGAAGCATTTGCTGCCCAATGGCTGGGCGTTGGCCGGATGCTAAAGGAAGATCACGGCATGTCGTTGACCCCTGATAACTGTAACTTCAATGGCTCTGGTATTGCCTTAGGGCATCCGGTTGGCTCCACTGGTTTGCGTATTGTGGTCAGCTTGTATTACGAGTTAGAACGGCAAGGCAAGACGACGGGCGGCGCGTCATTATGTGTCGGTACCGGCCCAGCGATGGCCTCGTTGTGGACACGGGATGTCTGATTGGCATAAAAGGGAATAACTAAGTCTCTTAGTTAGATTAATTAAAAGGCAGCCCGATATTATCGGG
>DDST01000059.1:7854-39913 GCA_002343485.1 Proteobacteria bacterium UBA2383 | reverse complement strand
ATAAACGGAACTCACGTTAATCATTCAGTCCCCTCGCCCCCTCCCCCTGTCAAGGGGGCGAGAATGAGGGGGCCGTCCTTGAAACCGCTGCCCCCGCTCCCGCAAGCAAGCGAGGGGAGCGAACGGTTACCAAAAATCCAGCGGAAACTTATCCTCGCACCTGAGTCAGCCATCAAGCCACATACAGCAGAATCGTCAAGTAGTGGCTGACGCTGCCCGCGAGGACGAACAAGTGCCAGATTCCATGGAAGTGGCGGACCTTTTCATCGAAAAGATAGAACACCAGGCCACCGGTGTAAAAGACACCTCCCAGCAGGAGCCAGACGAAACCGGCCAATGGCAAGACTTCCAGCAGCGGTTTGAGCGCCACCAGCACCAGCCAGCCCATCAGAACATAGACTACCACGGACAGGATACGATTGCCCTTTTGTGGCAACGTTTCCAATACGATACCGAACAAGGTCAATCCCCAGATGATACCGAAGATGGTCCATCCCCAGACACCGCGCAAGGTCACCAGAGTAAATGGGGTGTAAGTACCGGCGATCAAGAAATAGATCGATAAGTGATCCAGCTTGCGAAAAATCCGCTTGGCTTTACCGCGCAGGCTGTGATAAAGCGTGGAAATAACGTACAGCAGGAACAAAGTGGTTCCGTAAATGCTGAAACTGACAATTTTCCACGGATCGCCCTGTTGCGCAGCAACCACCACAACAATCACCAAACCTGCCAACGCCGCTACCGCGCCAACCAAGTGGCTGATACTATTAAAACGTTCGCCTTCGTACATGGGCACTACGCCTTGCCATTCAAATTCGAGATTGTGGAGAATCTTATCCGATCTCCCGCTTTACATCCCTCTCCCGCTGACGGGAAACAGGTTCGATGTCCGTTAAAATCATATAGCTTGAAGGTAACCTCTTCGTGAATGACTCACATCCATTGTCCCCCTCACTCCGCTACCGTGATGCCGGGGTGGATATTGATGCCGGTAACCGTTTGGTAGACCGCATCAAACCTCATGTCCGGCGTACTTTGCGACCCGGCGTTCTGGGTGGCTTGGGCGGCTTTGGCGCTCTGTTTGAACTGCCGCTGGATCGCTACCAGCAACCCGTGCTGGTTTCCGGCACAGATGGCGTCGGTACCAAGCTCAAATTGGCCCTGGCGCTGAACCGGTATGACACCATCGGCATTGATTTGGTGGCCATGTGCGTCAATGATGTACTGGTAGTTGGCGCTGAGCCGTTGTTCTTCCTGGATTATTACGCAACCGGCCGACTGAATGTGGACGTTGCCGCAAACGTCATCAAAGGCATCGCTGACGGTTGCGAGCAGGCGGGTGCAGCGCTGGTCGGCGGGGAAACCGCTGAAATGCCAGGTCTGTACAGCGAAGATGATTACGACCTGGCTGGCTTCTGCGTCGGGGTGGTTGAGAAGACGCGGATCATCGACCGCCACCGGGTCAAAGCGGGTAATATCTTGCTTGGACTGGCCTCCTCTGGCCCGCACTCCAATGGCTATTCGCTGATCCGCAAGATCCTGGCAGTCAGCGGCTCAAAGCTAGATCAACCTCTTATTGAAGGCCGGACCCTTGGCGAAGCGTTGCTCATGCCGACCCGTATCTACGTCAAGCCGGTGCTGAAACTGCTAGAGACGCTGGAAGTAAAAGCCATTGCCCACATCACCGGTGGCGGCCTGACCGAGAATCTACCCCGGGTTCTGCCCGTTGGCGTCACGGCGCGCATTGACACTCAAAGCTGGCTGCGTCCAGCAATCTTTCAATGGTTACAACAGCAAGGGGGGGTTATCGAGGCGGAAATGTGGCGAACTTTCAATTGCGGCGTGGGTATGGTGGTCTGCGTTGCGGCGGAGGATGCGGATCGGGCGCTGACCGTCTTGAATGAAGCAGGTGAAACTGCTTGGGCAATTGGCGAAATTATCACCGGCGAAGGTGAACCCGTTGTGGAATTTCTTCCATGAGCACCGCAAGAAAATGCCGATTAGTGGTACTGATTTCCGGGCGTGGCAGCAACTTACAGGCAATTCTCGATCAAGCGGCACGCGGCGAGCTGCCGGTCGACGTCGCTGCTGTGATCAGTAACCAACCGGGCGTTTATGGCCTGGAACGGGCACGGCAGGCCGGTGTCCCCGCGCTGGAATTGGATCATAAGAACTTCTCCAGCCGGCCTGAGTTCGAAGCTACTCTCATTGAATTGATCGATCGTCAACAACCGGATCTAGTAATTTTGGCCGGCTTCATGCGCGTGCTGACTGCTGGCTTCACTGAGCATTACCGGGGGCGGTTGCTTAACATCCATCCCTCGCTATTACCGGAATTTCGCGGATTGCACACGCATGAACGGGCTATTGCTGCCGGGGAAACCGAGCATGGCGCAACCATTCATTTCGTAACGGCTGAATTGGATGGGGGACCTGTTATCGTGCAAGCACGGGTGCCGGTCTTACCGGATGACGATCCTGATCGGCTAGCGGCGCGGGTATTGGAACAGGAGCATCGTCTGTATCCGCAGGCGATCGGCTGGTTCGCAGAAGGCCGGCTTCGATTGGAAGGTGAGCAGGTGTGGTTCGACGGGAAACCGCTTATGAAACCGCTGCGGCTGGAGGATTGCGCCTCTCTCTCTTAGTTTCCCTTTTCGAGAGGGCCATCGCCACCGATCCGGCTTGGGGTCGGACCCGTTTGCCGCTTGTATTTAGCATCCTGCCGCTTGTTGTAGGGGCGCAACGCCGGGCCACTGAGCATCTCAAAGCTAATCGCGCAAATTGCCATGCCTGGGCGCAGCGCCAGTGGCAATTTGCCGCTGTTGAAACACTCCAGGACGATAGCCCCGCTCCAACCCGGATCGATGCGATGAGCGGTGACATGCACCATAAGCCCCAGCCGGGCTAGGCTGGAACGCCCATCCAGCCAGCCAACTAGATCATCGGGAACAGTGATCGTCTCAGCAGTAGCCGCCAAAGCCAATTCACCGGGATGAATGAAAAACGCATCATCGGGACCGATCCGGATTTCCTTACTCATGATGCAGTTGATAGCATGATCCATCTCTTCCCGCGGACCGCTCAGGTCAATATGCGATGCAGCATGGTCGTTGAATACCCGGAAACGATGGCCGAGATGCAAGTCCACGCTAACGCCATTAATACGGCTGGACACCGGACGCGGCTCGATGCGGATTTTACCTTCTTCAAGATAGCGTTCGATGTCACGGTCGCATAGGCGCACGGAATTCTCCCTGGAAAATGGAAAGCGCGGTTTGAACCGCGCTCGATAGGCGTTCAGCGCACTCTGACTTCATGGCACTCGCGGTACTTAATGCCACGACGCCAGTATTCCTCGCAGACGGTGCGATACTTAGGCTTGGGTTTAACTTTTGTGCATACGGTCTTGGTTTCAACCACGCGACCATTGACGACGGTCTTTTCCTGGCGGCACTTTTCCGCGGCATTGGCCTCCTTAATGGGCAGAATCAACAATCCCGTTGCCACTATCGTCACCGCTATTAACCCGGTTTTCAGAAATTTCATGTACTACCTCCTTATCAAGAGCATTTGAAGTGACTGTACCCAAAAATAGAGCGGGAAAGCTTTACGTACTCTGAATGACAATATTCGGAAACTTGTGGCTGTAGTTGCGGGCCTGCTGCGACAAACGGGCCGCAGTGCGGCGAGCAACATCCCGGTACAGCTCGGCAATCCGGCTGGCCGGCTCTGCCACCACGGTCGGCCGGCCGTTGTCGGTTTCTTCACGAATCCGGATATCCAGCGGCAGCGCACCAAGAAACGGCACATTGTATTGTTCCGCCATGCGCTTCCCCCCGCCTTCGCCGAAGATATTTTCCTCATGACCGCACTTTGAGCAGATGTGAATGCTCATATTTTCAACAATCCCCAGAACCGGAATTTCGACCTTCTCAAACATTTTCAGTCCTTTGCGGGCATCCAGCAACGCAATGTCCTGGGGGGTCGTGACAATGACTGCCCCGCTGACCGGCACTTTTTGCGACAAAGTGAGTTGCGTATCACCGGTACCCGGCGGCAAATCAATGACCAAATAGTCCAGATCGTTCCAGCGGGTATCACGCAATAATTGCTCCAGCGCTTGAGTGACCATCGGTCCACGCCACACCATTGGTGTTTCTTCTTCAATCAGATAGCCAATAGACATCGACTGAATATTGTAGCTGACGATGGGCAATAACGACTTACCATCTGGGGATTCCGGTTGCTGGTTCGCGCCAAGCATCCGGGGTTGGCTAGGACCGTAGATATCGGCATCCAGCAAACCAACCCGGGCACCCTCAGCGCTTAAGGCGAGCGCCAAATTGACCGCTGTCGTCGATTTGCCCACCCCGCCTTTTCCAGAAGCAACGGCGATGATGTTCCGAACCTCTGGCAAAGGCTTCAAACCCTTTTGCACCTCGTGGGCGATGATCTTGCTGTTTACATGAATAGTCACTTCGCTGACGCCCGGTAGTATTGCTAATTGGCCGCGAAGCGCAGCGATTAGCGTATCCTGATATCCTGCTGCCGGAAACCCTAGTTCCACATTGATCTCGATTTGTCCATCATCCCTCGTCTGAATCTGCTTGATACATTTAGCAGTGGCCAGATCCTGTTCGAGATAGGGGTCTATATAGCCCTTCAGGGCGTTCTCCACATCAGTGCGCGATACAGCGGTCATAAGCGGGACTTCTCCTTAGCCATCGAATTTATTTTCGAAAAAAAGAAAACCGGGCGCTGGTTTACATCGCCTGATCTGACGGTTCATCGATCAATAGCCAGCCAAACATCAATAGCCGGCCAAACATCGTTCGCGCGCAGTATTCAGTTTCAGACCGGCATCGGCCTGCAAAACTGCCATCACGCATTGCCAATAGGATGGTTGATAGTAATTCAGTAGCCGGCAATCGGCCAACTTAACCTGTTCGGGCGCTTCCCCACGTTGCTGAGCCAAAGATACCGCCTGCTCACAAAAGCTCTGACTCCACAGTTGCTCCGAAAGGGTACCAAGACCGCTAGTATGGCTTGTATTCGCAGTCAACAGCCCAGTCAGCCCTATCAATCCGCTCAATACTGTTTTGACTTTCACTTGAATCTCCATTCATTAACAACCTAATTGCGGATGACAGCCATGGCGGAATGCTGCTAACTTAATCTCTTTTCCGACCTCTTCCCAACGCGATTTCCCGTGCCATGAGCGACCAAAACCGTCGAATCCTCGTCACCAGCGCCCTGCCTTACGCCAACGGCCCCATCCACATCGGTCACTTGGTGGAATACATCCAGACCGATATCTGGGTTCGCTTCCAGAAACTGTGCGGCCATCATTGTTACTACGTGTGCGCTGATGACGCTCACGGCACCCCGATCATGCTGCGCGCCGAACAAGATGGCGTGACGCCGGAACAGTTGATTGAACAAGTTTGGCGCGAGCATCAAGCCGACTTTGCCGATTTCCTGGTTGAATTCGACAATTATTATTCAACACATTCTCCGGAAAACCGCCATTACGCTGAATTGATCTACCATCGGCTGGATGCGGCTGGCCATATCAGCCGCCGGGTCATTACTCAGGCTTTCGATCCCGAAAAACAGATGTTCTTGCCGGATCGCTTTATCAAGGGCGAATGTCCGCGCTGCGGTGCTCTCGACCAATATGGCGACAGTTGTGAGAATTGCGGAGCCACCTACTCGCCCACTGATCTGAAAAATCCCCGTTCAGTTATTTCTGGTGCGACGCCGGTCACTAAGGAATCGCTGCACTTTTTCTTCAAGCTGGCCGATTTTGAAGCCATGTTACAGGATTGGATTGTCAGCGGGCCGATCCAACCCCAGATGGCCAATAAACTCAACGAATGGTTCACCGCTGGCTTGCAGGAGTGGGATATCTCCCGCGATGCGCCCTACTGGGGGTTTGAGATTCCTGATGCGCCCGGCAAGTATTTCTACGTCTGGTTGGACGCACCCATTGGTTATATGGCTAGCTTCCAGAATTATTGCGACCGCACCGGGCTACGTTTTGATGATTTCTGGGCTCCGGATAGCACTGCTGAGGTTTATCACTTTATCGGCAAAGATATTGCCTATTTCCATATTCTATTTTGGCCGGCAGAATTGACTGGCGCTGGTTTCCGCAAGCCAACAGCCGTACATTGCCATGGTTTTCTAACCGTGGACGGACAGAAAATGTCCAAATCACGCGGTACTTTTATCAAGGCCCGTACCTATCTCCACCATCTGCGCCCGGAATACCTGCGCTACTACTTTGCCACCAAGCTAAACGATGGCATTGACGATCTAGATCTGAATTTTGAGGATTTCCTGCATCGGGTTAACAGTGACCTAGTAGGCAAGCTGGTCAATATTGCTAGCCGCTGCGCCGGTTTCATCACCCGCCGGTTCAGCGGTCAACTAGCCGATAGCCTGGCTGAACCGGCATTGTATGCCGAATTCGCCACAGCCAGCGAATCGATTGCTCACGCCTACGAAGGACGGGAATTCGGACGGGCGATGCGTGAGATCATGGCGCTGGCCGATCGTGCCAATCAGTACATCGACGAGCGAAAACCGTGGGTTCTAGCCAAGCAGCCCGACGCTCATGACGAAGTGCGGACGGTGTGCAGTCTAGGGTTGAACCTATTCCGGATTCTTATCATCTACCTCAAGCCGGTATTGCCAGCTCTGGCCGCTCAGGTTGAACAGTTTCTGCAAATTCCGCCACTGCGCTGGAATGATCTGGAAAAACCATTGATAAATCATAAAATTGGCGAATTTAAGCCACTGATGCAGCGGGTGGATATAGCGCAGATCACCGCCATGGTTGACGAATCCAAAGAGAGTTATTCACCTGCTCGCGAAGTACCCGCTTCATCCTCCGGACCACTGGCTGATGACCCCGTGGGTCCCTCCATCACCATTGAAGATTTTGCCAAGGCCGATCTGCGGGTAGCAAGGATCATCAAGGCCGAGGCAGTGGCTGGCGCTGATAAATTGGTGCGTCTGGAGCTTGATCTCGGCGGCGAAATTCGCCAAGTGTTCGCCGGAATCAAGCCGGCTTATGCGCCTGAGGAGTTGCAAGGGCGGTTGACTGTGATGGTCGCTAACTTGACCCCGCGTAAGATGCGTTTTGGTGTTTCGGAAGGCATGGTGCTAGCCGCGGGCGATAGCAACGGCATTTACCTGCTCAACCCCGATCATGGCGCAGAACCGGGGATGCGGGTGAAGTAAATTTCCTGCCCGCTTGCATAAGGGATGTCAATAGCTAGAGTGGAGTGAAAAATAAGGAAAACCGCTACACTATAGCGAATCCTGACCTGTGAGAGACCGGCATCATCGTTCCCATGCGACCCGCATCCGCAGATCGACACGGTGATTGTCCTGTCCATAATTATGTTGATTGCTTTGTTCCTGATGGGGCTGGATGACCACTCTCAATGTCATAATATGCTAGAGGTTAGCAACGTGAAGCCGTGGATCAACGAAGACATTTTCAAAAGCTGGACCGACGCTCAGAAACGTCTATGGGAAAGTCTGTGTTCGGCTGTGCCATTCCAGCCGCCAGCCGGTGTTGAGGCTTGGCGGGAAACTTATCTCAGGAATCTGGCAACCTGGGAATCAGCGGTCAAGAAGACCTTACAACAAGAAGCAAGCTGGGTTGAGCAGTGGGTACACAAGGTCGCCCATGAGCAGGGAACGCCAGAAATTATGGCTTCCTGGGTACAACAAATGGAGGATGTGTTGCAACGCTGGATTCGAACACAGAACCAGTGGTGGGACGAATACTTTGCAGTGCTGCGTCAAGGTGGAGTTGCTTACCCGGACTGGACTGGCCCACAAACGCCGCCGGCAGAACCGGTCACAGCGAAAAAGCTGGCCCGGGCGCCAAAACCCCAGGTCAAAGTAGCCTCAGCTCCGCCAGTGGCCGAGCCGGCAGCAACATCTGCGCCGGTTCCGCTGCCCGAACCACCCGTAGTACAAGCCGCGCCGGCTCCTCCGGCCGAAAAGCCCGCAAAGCCGATACCTGCTATTCCGCCAGCCCCTCTTGAACCGGACGACCTTAAACTTATTAGCGGTATTGGCCCGGCTCTGGAAAAAAAGCTAAACGCTTGCGGCATCTCCCGTTATCAGGAACTGGCAACCTTGAGCGATGCTGACATCGACCGGGTTGAGGCTGCTATCAAGTCATTCGGACGTATCCGCCGTGATAATTGGATCGGCCAGGCCAAAACGCGGCATTTCGAAAAATATCAGGTGCAGATCTAGCCAATGGCATGGGGTCGAGCTTACTGCCTGGCCCCATGCCAGGAGTCGAATGTTCAATGCCCATTCATGCCATCGCTACCATACTGAGCAGCCAGGTTTCTCTAGGTTGTCGAATCACTGTGCAGGGTTGGGTGCGTACTCGTCGCGATTCTAAGGCCGGACTGTCCTTCATTGCGCTCCACGATGGTTCGTGCTTTGATGCACTGCAAGTCATTGCCCCACATGATCTCCCCAATTACGCCAGCGAGGTAGCGCATCTGACTGCAGGTTGCGCATTGCGCGTCAGTGGTGAAGTAGTGACCTCTTCCGGCAAAGGGCAAGCCGTGGAACTGCATGCTGACCAAATCGATGTTGTCGGTTGGGTTGAGGATCCAGAAACCTATCCCATTGCACCCAAGCCGCACAGCTTTGAGTACTTGCGCACGGTGGCGCATCTGCGGCCGCGCACCAACAGCATCGGCGCAGTGGCCCGGGTGCGGCATTGCCTGGCACAGGCGATTCAGCGGTTTTTCCACGAGCAGGGTTATCTCTGGGTACATACCCCGATTATCACCGCCAGTGATTGCGAAGGGGCTGGCGAGCTATTCCGAGTAAGTACCCTGGACCGGGTCAACCCACCCCGCACTGTCGAAGGCCATATTGATTTTGAGCAGGATTTTTTTGGCCGCGAAACATTTTTGACTGTCTCCGGCCAGCTCAATGTTGAAGCCTACTGTCTGGCTTTATCCAAGGTCTACACTTTCGGGCCGACCTTCCGTGCCGAAAACTCCAACACCAGCCGCCATCTGGCAGAGTTCTGGATGGTTGAGCCGGAAACCGCCTTCGCAGACCTCCACGCCAATGCCGGTCTGGCTGAGGCATTATTAAAATTTATCTTCCAGGCGATGCTTGAAGAGCGAGCCGATGACTTATCCTTCTTTGCCCAGCGGATTGATAAAACCTGCATCCAACGGTTGGAGCAGGTAGTCAATTCACCCTTCGAGCGTATGGCTTATGACGAAGCGATCCGCATTTTGGAACAAGCGGACCGGTCTTTTGAGTTTCCTATCCAGTGGGGTATGGATCTCCAGTCCGAGCATGAGCGCTATCTGGCTGATGATTACGTGAGGCGGCCGCTGATATTGATGAATTACCCTAAGAAAATAAAAAGCTTCTATATGCGCCTCAATGATGATGGCCAGACGGTGGCGGCAATGGATGTCCTAGCGCCAGGTATCGGTGAAATCATCGGTGGAAGCCAACGCGAAGAGCGGTTGGATGTGCTGGATGCACGGCTGGATGAACTGGGCATGAGCAAGACCGCCTATAATTGGTATCGGGATCTGCGCCGCTATGGCAGTGTACCGCATGCCGGATTCGGGCTGGGTTTCGAACGCACCATCAGCTACGTGACTGGGATGAGCAATGTGCGTGATGTCATTCCGTTTCCGCGTACCCCGCGCAGCGCGGATTTTTAGTTTTTCAGATTCATTGATTCAAACCGGTTCGCCTTTATGACCACCACCTCCCCATCTACGCCATCCAAGAGCAAGGGCCGGCGCGCCAATGCCCTTCCTGTGGGTTGCATGCTGGACGAGTATCGTATTGACTCGGTTCTAGGAGCTGGCGGATTTGGTGTGACCTACAAGGCACGAGACACCCATCTGGATACCTGGGTTGCCATCAAAGAATACTTTCCAGTGGAATGGTCGTTTCGCGATCCTAATGGAGTAACCGTTCACCCTAATACCCAAGGAGACACCAGCGACACTGAAGGTGCGATATCGGACTATCGCTGGGGACTAGAGCGCTTTCTTGATGAGGCGCGGGTGCTAGCTCGAATTCAGCATCCCTACGTGGTACGGGTCAAGCGCTATTTCCGAGATCACGGTACTGCCTACATCGTGATGGATTATGAGGAAGGTCAACCGTTAAGCATGATGCTACAGGGAGAAGAAACGCTGCGCGAGGATGAAGTACGCGGCCTGCTGGAAGATGTGCTGCCTGCACTGCAAGCGGTACACGAACAAGGTTATCTACATCGCGATATCAAGCCTTCCAATTTATATGTGCGCGCCAGTGACCACCGGGTACTGCTAATTGATTTCGGTGCAGCCCGGCAGGCGGCGGGGCGTCACAGCCAGAGCGTCACCAGCCTGGTCACGCCAGGCTATTCACCGCCTGAACAGTACACGACCCGTAATGACCGGTATGGGACCTGGACCGATATCTACGCACTCGGCGCCGTTTTATACCGTTGCATAATCGGTCACGCCCCGACAGAAGCAGCCGACCGGTTGCTCGACGATAATATAGAGCCTGCTATCAAGGCAGGTGCGGGCCGCTACAGCACCAACCTGCTGCGGGTGATCGACCGGGCATTGGAAGTACGGCCGGAACAACGCTTCCTCACTGTCGCGGATATGCAAGCAGCGCTCGCTGGCTCACAGGATGACAATAGTGATGAAACGGTGATCATGCTGCCAATCACTCCTGCTAGACCTGCCCCGATATTTGAAACACCGCGGGTCACCGGCCGGCTGGCGAATCCCATAGCAGATGATCCGCTAAGACCTGAATCACCGCAACTTATGGATCATTCACCGAGATCACTGCCGGAGTCCGTAGAATCAGATCATGGCGACTGGCTGAAACTCACGCAACCACCCGTGACTGCCCACCCCACTTCAGTCGAACAACAGCGAAATACTGTGCAGGCGCCTGCGTCCCAATGGCGGTTAGCCGCTTTTGCTACAGGTGGCATGGCGTTGGTAGCTGTAGCAGCAGCGCTCATCTGGCTAGGCTTGTCCGAGCCGATCCCGCAAACCTTGGAATCAAAGCCGCTGCCTCGCTACCGCTTAGGTGAACTGGAGCCATCGGCCGCAAATCCACCGGCAGTTCCTAACACTCCAGTATCAACTACAACACCGTCCACGCTTTCTTCAACGCCTCATAAGGTTGTTGATTCGCCGGTGCCGGTCGAAAGCGCTGCGCCAGCAAACTTACCAGCTCCGCTGGAAAAACCGGTGATCGAAGGCGGGTCTACGGCTATGACGGGTATGCCGAAAACAGCCGGTGGCTCACCTGATTTGCCGGTAGCCGAAGGCGAGCCTCAGCCACCCGTTACAAAGGAGGCGCCAGAAATGACAGATTCGCCGGAATCCCCAATAGCGCAGGACAAGTCCGGATCGACAGCCACGAAGAGCAGGCCGGAAACAACCCAGGAGGAACCGCCAGCAAACGTGACTAGTGCGTCACAGGTTCCTAGCACAGCGCCCGCTACCGTCGCACCAAAGGGCCAACGCACTGCAAGCCAGGAGTTAAAAGCACCTAAGAAGGCCCAACGCCCACAGCGGGTCACCCCGAAAAAAACTCGTCCGTGGAAAGTGATACCTTATGACCCATCGGCGAAGAAATCGCTACAAGGTCCGGCCGCAGCACCGAAGCGTGGTAATCTCTGGGGTGCTCCCAGCGATTCAGGAGGGGGGTTTAATCAAAAATGAACTTCAACTTCTGGCCCTTTTCGCGACAACGACACAAGTTGCCTGAACCGGTACCGGTGCGAGCGCGTTTTATTCGTACCGATGCAGTGGGTAAGGGGGATTTACGGCTACAATCGACCTTATGCCGGTTGGGCCGCGCACCCGATAACAATATACGTTTCGATAACGATTCAGTCTCGAATTACCATGCTGAGATTTATTATTTACCCGATGGCTCATTCCAGATTTGCGATTTGAATTCCACAAATGGAACCTGGATCAATGGAAAGCGGATTCAAAGCCAGATGCTTGGAAATGGCGATGTCGTAGAGTTGGGTGAGGTGCGCCTGCATTTTCGGGTGGACCATTTATAAATCAGGTGGTTTGCTAAAGACCGCCTCTAAGATCAGGAGAAGTCGCATGCCTCTGTATCGCGGCTTTAAAAAAGATGGTTCCTCTCCGGATCCACCTGTTGAGCCAACTCGCCGCATTGCCCGTCCCGAAGCAGCTAACCGCTCACGACCGGCAGCAATGCCATCGGTAAATTCAGTAGTGACCAATCCTACAGTGATGGCAAGCACTGCTTTGTCTGACTTAGTGGTGGGCTGGCTAGTAGTGATTGCCGGCCCTGAGCGGGGTAAGGTGTTGTCACTGGGTTACGGTGTCAATGACATCGGTCGAGGAGCAGGTGCGCGCCTTCGGCTGGATTTTGGCGATGAGACTATCGCTCACGAAAATCAAGCCGCTATCATTTATACCATGCGGTCCCGGCGATTCTATTTGCAATCAGTTGCCACTGGAACTTGGCTGGATGGACGAATGATTCAAGAATCGGTGGAGCTGAAAGGCGGCGAAATGCTGCAGGTCGGGCAGGCTCGTTTACGGTTTGTACCGCTGTGTGGCCCTAGTTTCGACTGGTGCGCTGGCGGCTGACCGGGAGAAAGTGGCATGGTGGCGTGGATTCACGATGAAGGAATGGCACAAGGCAGCCGTTCACGCCAGGAAGATGATTACGGAGTTTTCGAACTGCCATCAGAACTAGGGGCAGGCGATCTGCTGTTGGTATTAGCGGATGGCATGGGAGGCGAACAGGGTGGCGCCTTGGCGAGCACTCTGGCGGTGCGTGAATTTATCGAGACCTATGACGCCGTATCCGCCACTACGATTCCCGAGCGGCTTGAACAGACCTTGCTGCATGTTAACACTCAGATGGGACGAAAAGTAGCTACCGACCCAGAGGGATTGAGTGGAATGGGCTGTACACTGTTGGCTGTGGTGCTGGCTGAAGAAGGTTTGTACTGGATCAGTGTCGGCGATTCACCTCTTTGGTTGTGGCGGCGGGGGCGGTTACATCGTCTGAATCAGGATCACGCCTATCGCAGCATTTTGGCCCACCGGGTCGCTATGGGTGAAATCAGTGCGGATTTCGCTGCCCGGCACCCCGACCGCAATGCGCTGATGAGCGCCGTGACAGGCGATGCGCTTGATTTAGTGGACTTGTCACACCATGCCCACACCCTCAAAGAGGGCGATCAGATTTTGCTGGCGAGCGATGGCGTTTTGACACTGAGTGAGCAGCAGATTGCAGCGATGTTAAAAAGAAACCCTCAAGTAAATGGCACACCCTGTCAGACGCTGCTGGCAGCAGTAGCCGCCCATCAGCGTCCGTATCAAGATAACATCACGGTATTGTGGGTCCGCGCCGCCGAATTTTCAGTGCACCGTTCCTGGTGGCATCGAGTATGGGAGCATTTAGGCGGGGATTGATCCCGGCGCCAACCAAGCCAGCAAATCAAGCGGCTTCTCCAGAAAACCATCCGCTCCCCATTCTTCCGGGCAATCCTCGCCGCTCAGATAACCAAATTTGGCTACCAGCGCCATCATGCCCGCCCGTTTGCCCGCCTGTACGTCGCGTTCGGCGTCGCCAATATACAGCGAGCGGGCCGGCGCCACACCGATCTGTTTGCAGGCGTACCACAACGGTTCCGGCTCGGGTTTACGCTTATCCAGCGTATCGCCGCTGACCACGCAGGCGGCCCGCGGCCACAGTCCTACCGCCTTCACCAAAGGTTCAGCTAGCCACCCAGGTTTGTTGGTCACGATACCCCAATGGATAGAGTCTGCTTCCAAACGCGCTAGTACTTCGCTCATACCAGGAAACAGCACGGTATCAACAGCGATAGCTTCATAGTAAAGCTCCAGAAATCGCTGGTTGCACTCGGCATAGAGAGGGTCATCGGCTCCTAGCCCGAAGCAGGCCTTAAGCATACCGGGCGAACCGTGTGAGACGGCTGGCCGGATGGCGGAAAATGGCGGTTCGGGAACGCCGTATTCGCGACAAAGCCGATACAGCGCTGCTGCTAGATCCGGTGCTGTGTCCAGCAAGGTGCCATCCAGGTCAAATAGCACGCAGGCTGGCAACTGATCGTCAATCGAGCCAGAGGTCATATGGTATCTGGCCGGCAGTAGAGCATATAGTTGACCGACACGCCCGGCCCCAGCCAGTAGCGGCCGGTCAGTGGATTGTGATGCAGACCTGTCATTTCCTTGATTACCAAACCGGCTTCTCGCGTCCAGCCGTCCAATTCTGAGGGACGAATGAATTTACGGTAGTCGTGAGTACCCTTGGGCAGCATCCGCAACACATACTCTACGCCAATAATCACAAACAGATAAGACTTAGGGTTACGATTGATGGTTGAGAAGACCAGATGACCCTCCGGCTTGACTAATCGAGCGCAGGCACGAATAGTCGAGGCTGGTTCAGGAACATGTTCCAACATCTCCATACAGGTCACCACATCAAAACTACCTGGCTCGCTTTCAGCCAATTTTTCAGCAGTGATGCGTCGATAGTCGAGGACCGCACCGGATTCGAGCTGGTGCAACTGCGCCACGGCCAGCGGTGCTTCGCCCATATCGATGCCGAGTACTTGAGCACCGTGCAACGCCATACTTTCGGCAAGGATGCCACCGCCGCAGCCAACATCGAGCGTCCGCTTTCCGGCTAAGCCACCGACCCGCTCATCAATATAAGTCAGGCGCAGGGGATTGATATCATGCAGAGGTTTAAATTCGCTATCCGGATCCCACCAACGACCGGCGAGTTCCTCAAATTTAGCGATTTCCTGATAGTCCACATTTGAATTAGCGGTTGTCATGTCCGGCTCTATTGGCTAAATGAAGGGTTGCTGGCGGGTTTGACTGATACAGATTGGGTTTTATGCCCAACCGGTTCCAATGATTCGATCCCGCCAATCCCGCGCATGCTGGATGATTTCCTGTGTATCCAGGGTGATCAATTGCCGGTCCGCCAGCAACCGGCGGCCAGCAACCCAAACGTCGCTGACCTGATGGCGCCCTGTGGCATAAACTAATTGTGAGACCGGATGGTAAACCGGCTCGGTTTCCACCATGCCAAGATTGACTGCAATAATGTCAGCCGACTTACCTGGCTCCAATGAGCCGGTTTCTTCAGCCAGACCCAGTGCACGGGCGCCGTTCAGCGTCGCCATGCGCAGGATCCGGGCCGCTGGAAGGGCGGATGCATCGCCAGCCATGCCCTTACCCAGCAACGCTGCGATGCGCAACTCGCCGAACAGGTCAAGATCGTTATTGCTAGCTGCACCATCAGTACCGATAGCGACATTGACGCCAGCCGCGTCTAATCGAGCGACCGGACAGAAACCGCTGGCCAGTTTAAGATTGGATTCTGGGCAATGCGCCACATGGGCGCCAGCATGCGCCAGCCGCTCAATTTCACTGGGTTCTGCTTGGGTCAGATGAACAGCCAATAGTTGCGACGATAACAGACCCAGTTGCTCCAGCCGATCCAGTGGCCGGCAACCCTGTTCAGTTACGAATTGCGCGATTTCGGCAGCGGTTTCGTGAACGTGGATATGCACGGGGATATTCCGGTCAGCGGCCAGATGGCCAATTCGTTCGAGTGCTGGCGCTGATACGGTGTAGGGGGCGTGGGGCGCAAAAGCGGTATGGAGCAACGGTTCAAATTGAAGCGCCTCATGCAGTGCCAGGCCTTTATCCAGATACTCATCCAGATTTCGAGCGTAGGCCGAAGGGAAGTCCAAAGCAATCAACCCAACACAAGCGCGCATTCCGGCTTCACGGGCGACTGCCGCCGCCGCTTCAGGAAAAAAGTACATATCGTTGAAGCAGGTCACCCCGCCGCGCAACATTTCAGCGATAGCCAGCCGCGTCCCATCGCGGACAAAATCAGCATCAACCCAGCGCATCTCCGCAGGCCAGATATGATCTTGTAACCAACGCATCAATGGCAGATCGTCGGCTAACCCACGCATCAGGGTCATACTGGCGTGAGTATGCGCGTTGATTAGACCAGGCATCAGCACATGCTGGTCAAAGCGAAGATGCGTTTCAGAAGTATAACGGATCGCGGCTTCGGCTTGGGGCAGGATGGCCAAGATGCGGCCTTCATGAATGACGAGGGTATGGTGCTTAAGCACTTGCCCTTCCGGTTCAACCGGAACGATCCAGCGGGCGTCGAGCAAAGCAGTGGCAGCTTGCGGCATGCGCATTCTCCGGGCGGTGACACCGGATTATAGCGGCGAATCTACGGGGCGCAAAAAAACGCCCCGGCGGCTTGCCGGGGCGTAGTTCCTATACGCTAAGACGCCAGAAGCTTACTGGCTGATAACGCGCTCCTTAGCTGTCACGGTGATAACTACTCGGCGGTTTAATGCACGGCCAGCAGGGTTATCCCGGCCATTTGGCAGCGTATTCGGAGCCACTGGGTCGAGTTTGCCGCGGCTCTGGGTGCTGATCAATGAGGCAGGCACCCCTTTGGAGACCAGATAACTAGCGACACTATCGGCGCGACGCTGGCCAAGGCGGAGATTGTATTCCTGGCTACCCTTGCCGTCGGTATGGCCAACGATCAGGATCGAGGAGACTGAGGCAACACGCCGCAGGTCAGCCGACAGACGGTCCAGCTTAGCCATACCAGCGGGCTTCAAATTAGCTCTGTCAAAATCAAAATAGGCATCGGCGCCCAGAGTCAAAGTTTCGACCACAGGTGCAGCCGGAGGTGGCTCAACTACAGCAACAGCACCACACTCTGGAATATTTTTCTCGGCCGTCCAGAAAGGCGTGCGGATGCAATTGCCATAGGGGTCTTTGACGATCTTGTCATAAGGATCCACAGCGTAAATGCAGCCGTACTTGTTAATCGCATGTGCCGGCAGTGCGGCGAACAGCATCATCGAAGCAGCCAGACCCAGGCTGAACTTATGCAGGTTTACTTTCATCGGTATACTCTCCCAATAGGCGCTGAAAATTCAGTACACGGCACATCAAGAATCTCAGGTCGCGGGGACCGGGTCAGCTTAACCGCGATCATCCACTTAACCAGTATACCCGAGCGGTTGCCATTACGAATGGCCAGCCGGCCGGTCTTGAGGTGTAATGATACAACACTGTGTCAGAATTGCAAAAAATGTTGTTCAAAGAATAAATAACGCCATTTTGCGCGTTATCCTGGTATTTTGGCAAGATTTTTTTGTTATCCGCCTGCAAATTCTGCTTGTTGCTAAACCAGCAATAAGCATTAAATCTACTGAACCTACCTCGGATGGTGATTTTTCAAAATGAGGCTCAATGATACCGCGTAATCACGATCACGTTTGCGCCATTATTTGGCGTGATAATGCTTTGGAGCTGCTGGACCAGCGTCTTCTACCAGGGGAAATCCGCTACCAGCGGCTGACGACTGCTGTCGAGGTTGCGACAGCGATTCGCTGCATGGTGGTGCGGGGTGCGCCGGCTATCGGTATTACCGCGGCCTATGGCGTAGTGCTGGCAGCCAGGAACAGTTATGCCAAGACACAAGAGCACTGGCAAATTTCGATGCAAGAGGATCTAGATCAGCTTGCAGCATCCCGGCCTACCGCCGTCAACTTATTTTGGGCGCTGAGACGCATGAAGCGGGTTATCGCCAATACGTCCGGTAACCCGCTTGAGAGGCTGCTGATTGAGGCACGGGCGATTCATGAGGAAGATATTGCCGCCAATCAATGTATGGGGCTGCTGGGCGCAGAACTGCTCGGTGAGCGCGGAGCAGTCCTAACGCATTGCAATGCTGGCTCGTTGGCTACCGGCGGCTATGGCACGGCGTTAGGGGTGATTCGCGCCGGCTACGCAGCAGGGCTGATTGAGCGGGTTTATGCCGATGAGACGCGCCCTTGGTTGCAAGGCGCACGGCTGACTGCCTGGGAACTCGTGCAGGACCGGATTCCGGTCACGTTACTGGCGGATGGCGCGGCGGCCTCACTGATGAGGCAGGGTATGATCCGTTGGGTCATCGTCGGTGCAGACCGGATTGCCGCCAATGGCGATGCCGCCAACAAAATCGGTACCTATGGCTTAGCGGTGACGGCCCGCTATCATGGTGTTAAGTTGATGGTGGTCGCGCCAGCTTCAACTGTCGACCTAGCGGTTCCCAACGGGACGGGAATCCCTATCGAGCAGCGCGCTGCTGATGAATTACTCAACTTTAACGGCTACCCAGTTGCTCCTACTGGGGCTGATGGGTGGAACCCTTCGTTCGACGTGACGCCTGCGGAACTCATAGATGCGTTTGTGACGGAACGCGGGGTAATATTGAAACCGGATGCAGCAAAAATAGCTGACATGATGGGCATCGAAAATCCAGCCTGCTAGATGCAGGCAGCAACCTAGAGGGTAATTCCCTGACTTGGAGGCCAGCTTGATTTTGATCGATAGCTGCCCCGGTGCCGTATCGAACCAAACGGCCCGGACACAACTAGCTAGATAGAAGCGGAGATATCGAGCTGGTCAAACCGCTTCAATCCATATCTGTTGAGGATACTGGAATCATCAACGTGTGATCTTCATGAACCAAGGCCGCTCTATGGAGTGTATTTTCGGTTGCCGCTATGAAAAAACCGCGAACCGGTCCAGTCACTGGGGTATTCTGCCGGAAATCCTGTAGTCCCCCGCAGTAGAAATTATTACAAATATCAGAGCGCATATCCCGAGGCAAACTACACCCATCAGCCTGATGGTAGACGCAGGAGCCTTGCGTGGTCTCATCGCCCACATAGCTCATGTAAGCAGCTAGCACCTTACGGGAGCGTTGATCTGGGTGTGCCGTCCGGTAACGTTGCAGGGTCGCGGCTTCCAGGTAAGCATAGGTAAACGCCCCTCCCCCGCAGCACGATCCCTGGCAACAGGCACAAGCCTGACCGGATGCCGCTTGAAGCCGGATTTCCTGATCTGCGAGGGGTGCCGTCTGATTTTGATCTTGATTGAGTACCACAGGGACAGGTGCCGCAAACACCCGGTCAATTAGCTGCTTCAGGTAATTACGAAACTCCCGCCGGCGTTTCGCAGGCAGCCGGGTGATCTTGGATAAGGAGGCGGGGATGACTGCCAAACGGAATGACTTGGCGTTACGAATGCCAAAATCACCCATCACCTGATTGCGGAGCCGCTCCGCCTTCTCTCGCAAAGCCAGATACCATCGTTCACGCTGTTCATGTTCTTGACGGGCGCGATCCGCGATAGCGGCCCGCTGACACTCCGGAGCGGCGCAAACCCCGAAGTGCTGTTCTCTGATAGCAAGCGGGCGTCCACATTTTTTGCAGAGCTTGTTCTGTTTTTGCAACAAGGAATAGCGCCAATCACATTCTATCCGGCCACAAAGCTTATTGTTGCGTGCTTGGTGGAAAGGCAGGGGCGCATTGCAGACCAGACAAGCAGGCGTACCCGTCAATCGGAAATTCACGTCGGTCATCGTCAATCGCTCCTCCTTACCATTTGGAATCAACATTCCAGAGTCAATACCCCATCGGCCAGCCGCCAGACCGCATCCATTCGCGCCGCCAGCCCTGGATCGTGGGTAACGACCACAAAGCTGGTGCCTAGATCATGATTAAGCTCCAGCATTAATTCAAAGACCCGCTCGGCGCTGTGCCGGTCCAGATTACCCGTCGGTTCGTCAGCCAATACACAGGCTGGTTCAGTAATCAGCGCCCGCGCCACTGCCGCCCGTTGCCGCTCGCCGCCAGATAGTTCACCAGGTTTATGCTTGAGACGCGGACTCAAACCAACCCGGCCTAACAGTTCCGCTGCCTGCTCCTTAGCGCGTGCTGCTGGCTCACCCCGGATCAGCAACGGCATTGCCACATTCTCCAATGCCGTGAATTCCGGTAACAGATGGTGAAATTGATAGATAAACCCCAGCCAGCGATTACGCAGGCGACCACGCCCAGCATCGCCCAGCCGGTTTAATTCCTGGCCAGCCACCCACACGGAACCAGCCGTCGGTGTGTCCAGTCCGCCCAGCAGATGCAGTAACGTACTCTTGCCCGAACCGGAACTACCAATAATTGCCAGCCGCTCACCCCGCCGGACTTGAAGATCAATTCGCTGCAACACCTCCAGGCGTTCGCTGCCCTGCCGGAATGACTTAGCCAATTGATGACATTTCAGCACCGTTGCTTCTTCGTGGATGGCTGCCTCATTCATAGCGTAGCGCCTCTGCAGGTTGGGTTCGCGCTGCCCGCCAGGCAGGATAGAGTGTCGCCAGGGTCGCCAGCCCAAACGCGACCAGCCCAATAGTGGATACATCGCCCCATTGCACTTGAGATGGCAGATCGCTAATCAGATAGACATCCGGTGCCAGGAATTTGATGCCGAACAATTTCTCGATAAACGGCACCACCACATCGACATGGGTCGCTAGTGATACGCCCCCGATCAATCCAAGTAAGGTGCCAATCAAACCAATAGTAATGCCTTGAACGATAAAAATTCCCATGATGCTAAGCGGCGTCGCGCCCAAGGTACGCAGAATCGCAATATCCGCCTGTTTATCGGTGACCACCATCACCAAAGCAGAGACAATATTAAAGGCCGCCACAGCCACAATCAGGGTTAAAATCACGAACATTGCGGTTTTCTCGATCTGTACCGCCCGGAAAAAGCTGGCGTGATCCTGAGTCCAGTCGCGAGCCAGATAACCCTCTGGTAGTTGATCGGTAATTTGTTGAGCCAGTCGCGGTGCCTGAAAGAGATCACGCAGTTTCAAGCGCACTCCGCTGACGACTCCATCCGGAAACTGGAACAATTTGCCAACATCAGCAACATGTGCCAGCGCATAACCCCGATCGTATTCATACATACCGGCTTCGAAAAGGCCAACCACCTGGAAGCGTTTGAGTCGTGGCAGCACCCCGGCTGGGGTCATATTGGCTTGAGGCGTAATGACTGTTACTTTATCGCCTACTACCACTCCCAATACATTGGCCAATGCTTTGCCCAGGACAATACCAAATTCGCCGGGCCGCAGATCATCCAGCGAACCTTGAAACATTTTGCCGCCAATGTCTGAAACTTGTTGTTCCTCTTGCGGCAGGATGCCTTGGATAATTGCACCACTGACTAACGAAGCATGATTGAGCATTGCTTCACCACGAATGAAGGGCGCACCACCTTGGACTTCGGGATGATGCATAGCCAAATCACGCACCGCTGGCCAGTCATCAATGAGTCCATTCCAGCGACTGATCGTAGTGTGGGCAGTCATCGCCAAGATGCGCCCGCGCAGTTCCTGCTGGAAACCGTTCATCACCGACAGTACTGTAATCAGTGCGGTGATGCCCAAGGCAATACCCAGCATCGAGGTGAGTGAGATAAAAGAAATAAAATGATTGCGGCGTTTGGCGCGCGTGTAACGCAGGCCAATAAACAATTCCAGGGGACGAAACATGGGCGCTCCCAGTGAGTGGCGGTAATCGCCGGAAAGAGCCCCATTATAAATGGCATTGGCCGCCTGGAGGCGGCCAAGATATGGTCCACTGCAAGCAGTAATTCTGTGAGTTACTGTTTGGGAGACTCAACCGGCACCTTCGGCACCTCTGGGGTTTTTGGCATTTCAGGGGCTTTCGGCACCTCTGGGGTTTTCGATGCGGATGGCATCGCAGGGGCGGGTGAAGACACGGGTGCCTCAGCAGCTTCAGGCTTCCCTACTGTTAGCATGTCTTTATTGTCCGCTAATAACTTATCCAGTGACTTGTCTTTGATACCAGGCACTTTGACCAAGTCATCAACTGACTCAAAAGGGCCATTCTCTTCCCGGTAATTAACGATAGCTGCCGCCTTGGCTGGGCCGATTCCTTTTAAAGCTTCCAGTTCTTTGACACTGGCCGTATTAATATTCACGGCCTGGGAAAACGCCGTAATGGAAAACAATGCCAGCGCCAACACCAATATCATGTTTATGAACTTCATATAAATTCTCCTTAAAATTACTGGTTGTATAGTTTAACGAATCAAACAGTAACATTAAGCATAGAAACGATCTTAAATAATACAAGACAAATTTCAGTTTTTTAGGTAGACATTAGTTTTCTATTAATACAGTAACGAATCAAGCGATCAGGCGCTGGTTTTCATTACCAAGTCGGGCATAGGTTTGATAGTACTCCACTGTAGACAACTCGGACACCACCAATGCAGGGATTTGACGACAAAGCCACAGTAACCGCAACGGTAGCGAGCAGCACTATTGAGCATCTGCGTACTAATACAGTGCAGGGCTCGCAGATCAGCATATTCAGCGCCTTTGCCTCGCGCCAGCTTAATTTCTACCAAGCGACGCAACCCAAGCAGGGTCGGGTATTCCCTCAATTCACACTCAAGAAATCGCAGTGCAGCTTCCTCGCCTTCTTGCCGCAAGAGCCATTCGGCCAAGGCATCGGTAATCCGTCCGCCGTGATCCCTTGCCTGCACTTCATAGAGATAAACAATCCACTCATCAAGACAATTCAAGGCACTGTAGCATTGACCAAGTGGTGCGATTACCTCGGGCAGATACCCTCGATCCTGCTGCTCAACAGCCTGAAATGCAGCGATAGCGACCCGATAATCACCGGCCCGCATCGCCAGCCGACCTAATAACAGGTTCGCCCGGGTACAATCTGGATCGCGTGCTAGTGCGTCTCGCAACCAAATTTTCGCTTCGTCATGCTGGTTCTGTGCATTTGCTGCTTCAGCCAATTCGCAACAGAAATGCGCAGTTTGCCTTCGTTTAGATTCACCACTGATCTGTTCCAGACGATCACTGTAAGCAACGGCCTGACGCCAATCTTTTTCCTGCTGAAAAATATGGATCAAACGGGATAGAGCAACTGCTGTATGATCCGGGTGATCCAGCAATTTCTGGAACAGTTCCTCCGCCCGGTCAAACAGACCAGCCCGCAGATAGTCTTCGCCAATCTCCAGCATGGCTCGATGGCGTTGATCATTGGTCAGGTTGGTACGGGCGATTAAACTGCCATGAATATGAATTGCCCGGTCCACCTCACCGCGACGGCGAAACAAATTCCCCAGAGCCAGATGAATTTCGGCAGTATCTTGATCGACATCGGCCATGCGAGTAAACACTTCGATCGCTTGGTCAGGCTGATCATCGATCAGATAATTCAATCCCTTGAAATAGTCAGCGTTACGGATCGTTACTCCATTGCAATCTGCAGGCTGGCGCCGGGCCACCCACCAGCCCGAGGCCGCGGCGACCGGAAGCAATAGCCATAACAATTCCATCATGGCCTAACGGTGTGTCTCCGGTAGATTAACGCGCATCCCGCCCTACTCTCCTGGCCAACAAGTTAATCTCTTGATCCTTACTAGAGAGCATTTGGCGCAAATGAGCCACCTGCCAGCGCAATGGCAGCACGACAAAAGCTCCTATCATTGCAGTAACAAGCGCTCCGGCAGCAAAAGCGCTTACTACCACCAGCGATAAAGGCTGGGTCGTTATTCCCAACAGATAATTGACAGCAACTGGTTCGGTGTGCAGGGTGGAAAATTCAACACCCAGTAGCAAGACAACCAGCAAGATCGCACTCATCAGAGTAAACTTAATCCAGAACATCGGTTTCTCCTGCCAGAACAGTTTGAAATCGGTGAACTCGAACGATAGCTCACTCGGCCATTCCCTGTTGTCGATATGGGCTATCCTTTCGGTCTCAACAAAAAACCCACTTTACCGTGGGCTTTTAAACGGCAGATGACAGCTAGTACCCTTTAGATGAACAAAAAGTCATCGCAGACTATGTCCAGGGCGATAATTGACCCGCTCGCGCAGCTCCTTGCCAGGTTTAAAGTGCGGAACATATTTGCCTGTCAGCGTTACAGCATCACCCGTCTTGGGATTGCGGCCAATGCGTGGAGGACGGAAGTGCAGAGAAAAACTGCCGAATCCCCTAATCTCGATCCGCTCTCCACTGGCTAGTGATTCACTCATCTGCTCCAGCATAGCTTTGACCGCCTGTTCTATATCCTTGTAAGGAATATCGCTTCTTTTGCAAGCAAGAATCTCGATCAATTCCGATTTCGTCATAAAAACTCCTCAAGTGAACAGTGATCCTGGCAGTACCGGTTGCACCGCACCACCCAACTGAAAGTCGATGGCAAACCATCGGCGATCCATAAAAACACTCCCCTGAAGGGGGGAGTGATAAAATTCCCGCCTCTTAGTCGTCGTCTTGCTGGGTACTGATTTGCTCCTTGAAAATATCTCCCAAGGTCGCACCCGTGCTGGATCTCCGGCTGTAATCCTGCAAAACCTCCGCTTCTTCCGCCATATCCTTAGCCTTGATCGACAGACTGATCGTCCGGTTTTTACGGTCGACCCCAATGAATTTAGCTTCGACTTCTTCACCTTCCTTGAGAAGGGTCCGTGCGTCTTCAACCCGCTCGCGAGACAACTCGGAAGCGCGCAGTGTTCCCTCGACCCCATTCCCCAAATCTACCACGGCACCTTTGGCATCCACTGAGAGGATTCGTCCTCTGGTGACACTGCCTTTAGGATGATCAGCGACGAAGTTAGAGAAAGGATCCTTGTCAAGCTGCTTGATACCTAGCGATATACGCTCGCGTTCAGGATCAACTGCCAGCACCACGGCTTCGACCTCCTGACCTTTCTTGTACTGGCGGACAGCTTCCTCACCGGGAGCATTCCAAGAAATATCAGAAAGATGTACCAGACCGTCGATACCACCATCCAGACCAATGAAGATACCAAAATCGGTAATCGACTTGATCTTCCCGGAAACGCGATCACCTTTGCCGCGCGTCTGATCGAATTCATCCCAAGGATTCTGCTGGCACTGCTTCATACCCAGTGAGATACGGCGACGATCTTCATCGATGTCGAGCACCATCACTTCGGCCTCGTCACCTAACGACACGACTTTGTTTGGATTGACGTTTTTGTTAGTCCAATCCATCTCAGAGACATGGACCAATCCTTCAACACCTTCTTCGATTTCCACGAAGCAGCCGTAATCAGCAATGTTGGTAACCTTACCGAATACCCGGGTGCCCACCGGATAGCGGCGCGCCAGCGCGATCCATGGATCATCGCCTAATTGCTTGAGACCTAGAGAGACGCGGTTGCGTTCACGGTCGAACTTGAGCACTTTGACCTGGATATTATCGCCAACAGCAACCACTTCAGAGGGATGCTTGACTCGCCGCCAAGCCATGTCGGTGATATGTAACAGACCATCGATACCACCAAGATCCAGGAAGGCGCCATAGTCCGTCAGATTTTTGACCACACCATCGACGATCTGACCTTCCTGCAAGTTCTGTAACAACGCCTCACGTTCAGCGCTGTACTCCTGTTCGACGACCGCACGGCGGGAGACCACTACATTATTGCGCCGGCGATCGAGCTTGATAACCTTGAATTCCTGCTCCTTGCCTTCCAGGTAAGCAGCGTCCCGCACCGGACGCACGTCTACCAGCGAACCTGGCAAGAATGCACGGATTTCGCCAATTTCCACGGTAAAGCCACCCTTGACCTTGCCGCTAATAAGACCTTTGACGATCTCCTCCTTCTCAAAGGCCGTTTCCAGGGCGCTCCAAATGCGGGCGCGCTTGGCTTTTTCACGAGACAGCCGAGTTTCTCCAAAACCGTCCTCTAGCGCATCCAGTGCTACCTCAACCTGATCCCCGACCTTCACGTCGAGAACACCTTCCTCGTTATAAAACTGTTCGATCGGAATCAATCCTTCCGACTTCAGGCCCGCATTGACAACCACAGCATCTGGGCGGATTTCCACAATCAATCCTTGGACGATGGAGCCAGGCTGCATCTGCTTGTCGGCCAGGCTTTGTTCAAACAGTTCGGCAAAACTTTCGGTCATGGGTTATAACTCAAGAAAAACCGGCGGTAGCAAGCCGCCGCAAGTGGGTTGGGGCTACGGGGTTCGGTAGAAAACACCCGAACCGGTTTCGGGTGACTGACTGTGCTCCCGTCGCAGCAGAAATTTTCAGGGCTCATGCCCGGAGCGCCAGTCCCGGCGCTCGATCTATTCGGTCAAACTTATCAAAAAGCAAAGCGTAGTCAAGGTGATCACCGACGTAAAGGTTTTGGGCTAGGGAATTACCCGTATTCGCAACCGCTGCCTAGCAAGCGCGAGCACCCATTCACCCACCTCCGTGATGCTGAGCTGGGTGGTATCCAATGTCTCTGCATCAGCAGCCGGTTTAAGTGGCGCCACTGCCCGTTGGGCATCGCGAGCATCCCGTTCAGCAATTTCCTTGATAATCTTGTTAAGATTAGCATCTATGCCTTTTTCAATCAACTGCTTATAACGGCGATGTGCGCGCTCACCGGCGCGGGCGGTCAGAAATAACTTCAGATTGGCATCCGGGAACACGACAGTCCCCATATCACGGCCATCGGCGATGAGGCCCGGGATTTGGCGAAAGTCCCGCTGCCTCTGCAACAGCGCGGCTCGCACTGCGGGCAACGCAGCGACCTGCGACGCGGCATTGCCGGTCATCTCGCTGCGCAACGCATTGCCAATATCTGCGCCATCCAGGATGACTCTCGCAGAACCGGCAGCGTCAGGAATAAATTCCACATCCAGTTCGGCAGCAACTACCGCAATTTTAGCCTCATCCTGCAGGGCCAAGTTCCGGTGCAGCGCCGCCAAGGCTGTCAACCGGTATAACGCGCCACTGTCCAGCAAATGCCAACCGAGCTGCATAGCCAGCCATTGGCAGAGTGTTCCTTTGCCAACCCCGCTCGGTCCGTCTACGGTAATGACTGGAACCTGGTTGCTCACGGCGTCTGCTCCATGATCTGTAAACCCGCATTACAGGCCAAACCCACGAATCCTGGGAAAGAGGTATTGACGTTAGCGCAATCATGGATCGAGAGAGGCCCGCTGGCGCGCAGCGCGGCGATGGCAAAGCTCATGGCGATACGATGATCGCCGTGAGACTCTACCGTACCGCTGGAAAATGCCCCGCCCTCAATGATCAGGCCATCGGGAGTTGGTTCAGCGGCAATTCCCAAAGCCGTGAGACCGTCGGCCATTACCTGAATCCGGTCACTCTCCTTGATTCGCAATTCGGTTGCGCCAGTCAGGATCGTGACGCCTTTAGCACAGGCAGCAGCGATAAACAATGCAGGGAATTCATCAATCGCCAAGGGCACTAGTTCCTCAGGAATGCGGACACCATGCAGCGGCGCGTGACGGACCCGCAGGTCCGCTACCGGCTCACCGCCAGCCTGGCGGGAATTCAGCACTTCGATATCGGCCCCCATCAGCCGCAGAATGTCAATCACACCGGTGCGCGTGGGATTGATGCCAACGTGCTCCAGCAACAGGTCAGAGCCGGGGGCAATACTGGCCCCGGCCAGAAAGAACGCTGCAGAAGACAGATCGGCCGGCACATCGATGGCCCTGCCCGTTAACTGCCTGCCGCCCGTGATGGCGACAGAACGGTCATTCTCGCGCTCTAAGGGATAACCGAATCCTTCCAGCATCCGTTCAGTGTGGTCACGGGCCGGAGCCGGTTCGGTAATGCGGGTCACCCCCTCCGCGTAAAGACCGGCCAGCAACAAACAAGATTTGACTTGGGCACTGGCGACCGGCAACAGATAGTCGATGCCAGACAACCGTTGGTTGCCGTGAATGTGCAGCGGTGCCGCACCGTTGACGGTTGTTTCGATGCAAGCACCCATTTTCGTCAATGGGTCCGTCACACGCCGCATGGGCCGGCGGGTCAGCGACGTATCACCGGTCAATACCGTATCAAATGCCTGGCCCGCCAGAATGCCGCTCATCAATCTCATTGACGTGCCGGAATTGCCCATATCCAGCGGACCATCCGGGGCGCGCAGTCCATACAGGCCAACGCCATGGACAGTGACCTGACCTTGCTCCGGGCCGTCGATGCGCACTCCCATGGCGCGGAAAGCGTTAAGGGTGGCTAGGCAATCCTCACCTTCCAGGAAACCCGTGATAGTGGTTATGCCTTTGGCCAGTGCACCGAACATGATGGCGCGGTGGGAAATGGATTTATCGCCAGGAACCCGCAAATGGCCGCACAAGGCGCCGCCAGGCTGGACGAGATATCGGAGATTCCGCATGTTATTGGTTCAAGTTTTTGAATTTCACTACGTCATACAAGCCAAATTAATCTATCCAAAACTCACTCAATAAAGCTCGATGTGAAGCCTTCAATGAGGTTGAACAGGATATGCTGTTGATGCGTGGCATCCCGGATAAATCCGTCAGGGCCAGATGCGGACCATATACATGGTTCGCTGGTTAGCGGTAGTCCGTTCGACCTCAGCCCGGATATTCCGGCTGCGATACTGGTCGCGCAGAACGACGGCATTTTCCTGGATGGCATATTGGCCGACGATTTTGCCACCACTTGACCGGGCTGGCGCTGACGATGAGGACCGTGGCGTTGCAGATGTCCTTGGAACAGAAACCAACTCAAGTTTAGGCAGCCGGGATTCGGCTTGTGCCTTACGTCTTGCCGCTTCGGCCCGGGCGGCTTCAACCCGGGCGGCTTCAGCCTGAGCAACGCGGCGAGCGGCTTCGGCTTGCGCCTTACGCCGTGCCGTTTCGGCCCGGGCCGCTTCGGCCCGGGCGGCTTCGGCTGCCCGGGTGGCTTCAACTTGCGAAGCGGCTGTTTCAGCCGTCGTAGCTGCAGATGTGGTCCGGGATTGCGCAACTTCCCGACGCATGGCTTCAGCCTGCGCAGCGGCGCCGCGTTCCGCTTCAGCCTTAGCGCGGATCTTGGCTGCTTCCGCCTGAGCAGTGCGCTGGGCGGCTTCCGCCCGGGCCTTGACTGCTGTAATACGTTCCGCTTCAGCTTCGATTTTCGCCTCCTGCGTGACACGGTGTGCTGTTTCCTCCTCAACCTGAGTGATTTGGGTATCAGCTTGCGATTCTTTAGCAGGAACAGCCGCTGGTGCGGCGGGTGTGGCCTCAGGCTGCGAAAAGGTTAAAGCCGGTTGTTCTGAATTTCGTGACGGCGCGGATTCAGCGGCTGGCGGAGCCTGCGGCGTTTCCAGCATTTCCGGGATGAATAGGACCGCGAGCACCGCGATGACAGCGGCACCGACGAGACGTTGGGCCAAGCGATTATCCAAAATCAGGTCTCCCGTGATGACGGCAAGGAAAAATCCGATAACCAGGGCTGGATCGACAACACCGGTGCTACGGTGTGGAATGAACCAAGCACGATAATACGATCACCCGGATGTGCAGCAGCATGAGCAGCTTGACAAGCATTCCGGATATGGGTAACAGCAGTAGCGGAGGCACCCATCTCATGCAACAGCATCATAAGCTCAGCGCCGGTCCGTCCGCGTATCCCTTCGAGCGTCACCGCATACCATGTATCAACAGTATTGGTCAATGCCTCGATGACGCCGCGTGCATCTTTGTCGGCCAACAGACCGATAATCGCAAAAGTCCGGCCACGGCAGGGACGCATTTGCAAGTTTCGAGCAAGAACAGCGGCAGCGCTGGGATTATGGGCAACGTCTAGAATCCACTCAACTAAGCCGGGGATAATCTGAAAGCGTCCTGGCAAATTCGCATCCGCTAGACCGGCGCGGATAGCGCCGGGTGAAACCGGCAATCGTTGTTGCAAGCTCGCCAAGGTTGTAAGTACCGCAGCGGCATTGCCGAGTTGCTGTTCGCCGGGCAGCGCTGGGATCGGCAAATTGTCGAGCTGCGATTCAGCCGACTGCCAACGCCAGCTTGTTCCAGTGCGGGTGAAGTGGTAATCGTCACCGGCACGGAAGAAGCGCGCACCCATGCGGTGAGCCTGTTCGATCAGCCGCGGCGGCGGGTCGGAATCTGCGCAAATAGCGGGCCGGTCAGGCCGGAAAATGCCGGCTTTTTCATACGCAATACTGTCACGGTCTGCGCCGAGCCAATCGGTATGGTCAAGATCGATGCTCGTTATCAGTGCCGCGTCGGCATCCACGGCATTGACTGCATCCAGCCGTCCGCCCAGCCCGACCTCCAGCACCGCAACGTCCACACCTGCTCTGTGAAACAGCTCCAGCGCGGCCAGGGTTCCAAATTCAAAATAGGTCAGCGAAAGATCGCCGCGCGCTGTATCGATGCGGGAAAAAACCTCACAGAGTGACTGATCCTCGGCGTCCACCCCATTCACCCGGATACGCTCGTTGTAACGTAACAGATGCGGCGAGGTGTAGGCGCCGGTCTGATAGCCGGCAGCTTGCAGTATGGCTTCCAGGAAGGTGACGCAAGAACCTTTACCGTTGGTGCCGCCGACCGTGATCACCGTAAACGGTAACGGACCCGGCTGTAACTTGCCCAGCACGATTCGCACTCGCTCTAGACCCAAGTCAATGGCTTGGGGATGCAGCGTTTCTTGCCAGCTCAGCCAATCATCCAGTGTGGTAAAGCGCATGTTGGATCACTCAAACGGCAAAGGCGCATCGCGACCCGTCAGCATTGCCAGAAGATTGGCTAACCGGTCACGCAATTCGCGCCGGTCCACAATCATGTCAATCGCACCATGTTCCAATAGAAACTCACTACGCTGGAAACCGTCTGGCAGCTTCTCGCGCACTGTCTGCTCGATAACACGCGGCCCAGCGAAACCAATCAATGCCTTAGGTTCAGCGATATTGACATCGCCTAGCATGGCCAGACTGGCGGAGACTCCACCGGTGGTGGGATGCGTCAACACCGAGAGGTAAGGAACCCCATTTTCAGCCAATCGAGTGAGTACCGCGCTCGTTTTAGCCATCTGCATCAGCGATACAAGAGCCTCCTGCATCCGTGCACCACCGCTGGCGCAGAAGCAAATAAAAGGGATATGTTCGTGCAAAGCCGTCTGAGCGGCGCGAACAAACCGCTCACCGACCACTGAACCCATTGAGCCCCCCATGAACTCGAATTCAAAAGCAGCCGCGACCACCGGCATCCCTTTCAGCGAACCCCGCAGGGCAATCAAGGCATCTTTTTCTTCACTGGATTTCTGAGCTTGCGTCAACCGGTCCTTATACTTTTTGCTGTCTTTAAATTTTAAAAAATCAGCAGGTTCAATGTCCTCACCGATTTCGGTCAGGCCCTCTGGGTCAAGAAAGCTGCGCAGGCGCTGGCGGGCGCCAAGAGGCATATGATGACTGCATTTAGGGCATACTTGTAAATTACGTTCAAGTTCAACGCGGTACAGTACCGCATCGCATTTTTCGCACTTACTCCACAGCCCTTCGGGAATCTGATGTTTATTGCGGCCGTCCGTGCGGATCCGCGAGGGAACGAGTTTTTCGTACCAACTCATGACAAAGGCACTCAGACGCTATCCACTGACATCGCTTGCCGCATAGCGCTCACCAGATGGCCGACTTCCCGCCGCATCCGCTCAGGGTCATCTGCCCATTCAGCGATCCGGGAAACTATCGCGCTGCCAACCACAACCGCATCGGCAATTTGGGCGATAGCGGCGGCAGTTGGCGGATCCTTGATGCCAAAACCGACGCCTAATGGCAGACCGGTGCATGTGCGGATCATCGCCAGCTTTTCTGCTACGTCAACGACATTCAGTGCAGCCGAACCGGTCACACCCTTCAACGAAACATAGTAGAGATAACCGCGCGCCAGCTCGACAGTACGGCGAATACGTTCGATCGAACTGGTTGGAGCCAGCAGAAAAATGGGATCAATGTCAACCGCGGCCAGCAATTCAGCCAGTTCGGACGCCTCTTCGGCGGGCAAATCCACCGTCAGCACGCCGTCCACCCCCGCCTCGCGCGCACCGGCGGCAAAGGCGTCAAAGCCCATACTCTCAATGGGATTGAGATAACCCATGAGCACTAACGGTGTGTCCACGTCGGTCCGGCGGAATTCACGCACCAGCTCCAGTACCCCTCGCAGCGACATGCCCTGGGATAGCGCCCGTTCACAGGCTTTCTGGATGATGGGGCCATCGGCCATCGGATCGGAAAA
>DDST01000059.1:0-7784 GCA_002343485.1 Proteobacteria bacterium UBA2383 | reverse complement strand
CCTGAAAGCGGTGGGAAATGCGATTCATACAGTCAGACTCTTGGAAAAGGTATAGGGACCCCTCTCAGGGAAAGAGAGGTTGAGAATGAGGGGGCCTAAAGCTGGATACCGTCCAGGTCGGCAACCGTATAGATATCTTTATCACCACGGCCAGATAGGTTAACCACGATGCGTTGATCGGGGCGCAGGGCCGGCGCCAGTTGGGTCACATACGCCAAGGCATGGCTGCTTTCCAGCGCGGGGATAATGCCCTCGATGCGCGTCAGATCATGAAATGCGCGCAGGGCTTCGGCATCAGTGACTGCGACATACTGTGCCCGGCCAATGTCTTTCAGCCAAGCATGTTCCGGACCTACTCCAGGATAGTCGAGACCGGCAGAGACCGAGTGGGTTTCAGTAATCTGGCCATTCTCATCGCTCAGCAAATAGGTACGGTTGCCATGCAAAACGCCGGACCGGCCCGCGCACAGCGTGGCCGCGTGACGGCCCGTGTCAATACCGGAACCCGCGGCTTCAACGCCATAGATCGCAACTTCGCTATCATTCAGAAACGGATGGAACAAGCCGATCGCGTTGGAGCCGCCGCCAACACAGGCAACCAGCGCATCGGGCAGGCAACCGTGATCGGCCAGCATCTGCTCGCGCGCCTCACGGCCGATCACCGCCTGGAACTCGCGGACCATCAGCGGGTAAGGGTGCGGACCAGCCACCGTGCCAATCATGTAAAAGGTGTTATCCACGTTGGCAACCCAATCACGCAGCGCCTCATTAAGGGCATCTTTGAGGGTGCGTGACCCGGAGGTAACGGGTTGAACCGTGGCGCCCAGCAGACGCATACGGTAAACATTGATTGCCTGGCGCTGGATGTCCTCAGCCCCCATATAGACCACGCATTCCATCCCCAAGCGGGCGGCAATCGTGGCAGAAGCCACGCCGTGCTGGCCCGCGCCAGTTTCCGCGATCAACCGGGTCTTGCCCATGCGTTTGGCCAGCAATCCCTGGCCAACGGTGTTGTTGATCTTATGCGCGCCGGTATGATTGAGATCTTCGCGCTTCAAGTAGATTTGCGCGCCGCCAAGCTGCCGGCTCCAGCGTTCAGCGTAATAGATGGGGGTGGGGCGGCCAACGTAGCGGGCGAGATCGGTATCGAGTTCGGCCAGAAAATCGGGGTCATTGCGGCAATCCTGCCAAGCTTCATTCAGTTCATGCAACGCTTCCATCAGTGTTTCGGCGACGAACCGGCCGCCATAACGGCCAAAATGGCCGGCTTGATCAGGAAATTGGCTGAAATTCACCGGGCTATGCATGGCTTTCACTATCGTACACACCTTGTAGAAACGCGCGCATCAGTTTGGCGTCTTTGACGCCCTTGGCCGATTCCACGCCACTGCTGACATCGACCGCGTAAGGCCGGACTTGGTGGATGGCCTCCGCGACATTACCGGGATGGAGACCACCGGCCAAGATCAATGGTTTTTTCCGCTGGGCAGGAATCCGCGTCCAGTCGAAACATTGGCCCGTGCCACCCATCTTTTTTCCGCCGTGGCTGTCCAGTAACAACCCCGATGCGCTCGCAAATCGTTGTTCATAGTCTTTCACTTCAGCACCAGAACCCATCGGCACTGCTTTAAGGTAAGGCAGGCCAAACACCGCGCAATCATCCGGTTCCTCATCACCGTGGAATTGCAACAGATGCAATGGAACCTCGGTTATGACGGCTTGCACCGCCGCAGGTTCAGCGTTCATGAAAAGACCAACGACGCTGACTAACGGCGGCAAGGCGGCAACGATTCGTTGCGCCGTCCCGATATCCACGTATCGGGGACTGGGCGGATAAAACACCAATCCAATCGCATCCGCACCCAGTTCAGCCGCTATTACGCCATCTTCGGGGCGGGTAATACCACAGATTTTGCTGCGCGTGCGAGGGATCGAGGTCATATAGGAGTCAGGGTTAGATTGAGATCAAGAGAACGGCAACGGCCTGTGAAAAAATTAAGCGGTGAAGATTATCAGAAATCCAGCGGGTTTGCAGATGGTGGATAAACGTCAGCAAATTTTAAACGGCGCTTTGAGGCATAATCCTTTTATTGTTTCGCGGATCTTTAGCTCTGAAAGCGGATTCTTGACCCCTCTCACCTCTGACTTCCGGTGCCCAACACTGTCATGCTCCCCGTCATCGCCATCGTTGGCCGGCCTAACGTCGGCAAATCCACCTTATTCAATTCTCTGACCCGCACCCGCAATGCACTGGTAGCCGATGTGCCTGGGTTGACCCGCGACCGGCAGTATGGCATCAGCCAGCAGAGTTCTCGTCCCTGCCTGGTCGTGGACACCGGCGGACTGACCGGTGAAGACGAAGGGCTTGATGGATTGGTGGCGCGCCAAGCCTGGAAAGCCATCGAAGAGGCCGATACCGTGCTGCTGCTGGTGGATGGCCGCGCTGGCCTGACCGTGGCGGATGAAGAAATCGCCAGTCAGTTGCGCCGCACCGGCAAGGTTTTGCACTTAGTCATCAATAAGGGTGAACATCGCGATCCTCACTTGCTGAGCGCCGAATTCCATACCCTTGGCCTGGATCATCTGCATGTCATCGCCGCTGCTCACAATCAGGGCATTGAGACGCTGATGAAAAAGGTGCTGGCTCATTTACCGGCAGCCACCGGTGAGAATTCTGAACCAACGGCGCCGGAGGCTACACCGGAAGGTGTCATCAAGCTGGCGGTGGTGGGCCGCCCCAATGCCGGCAAATCGACCTTGGTCAATCGCCTGCTGGGCGAAGAACGAATGCTGGCCTGTGACCTGCCTGGCACGACCCGCGATAGCGTAACGATTCCATTCGAGCGCGACAGCCAACGCTACCTGCTGATCGATACCGCTGGTGTGCGCCGCCGCTCACGCGTTAGTGAAGCGATTGAAAAATTTAGTGTTATAAAAACATTGAATGCAATCGGACAATCCCATGTAGCCATTCTGGTGCTGGATGCCCGCCAAGGGATCAGCGATCAGGATGCAAGCCTGCTGGGGTTGATTCTGGACAGTGGCCGGGCATTGGCGCTGGCCATCAATAAATGGGACCATCTCGATCCGGACACGCGCGCCCAAGTGAAACGCGATCTCCAGTACCGGTTAGGTTTTCTCGATTTCGCTAAAATTCATTTCATTTCTGCCCTGCATGGCACCGGAGTCGGTGAGTTGCTGGGTTCGGTTCGTGAGGCTTACTCAGCGGCCACTCGCAAACTGGCGACGCCGGAACTAACCCGGATTCTAGAGGAAGCGCTGGCGGCCCATCAGCCGCCATTGGTGCATGGCCATAGCATTAAGCTGCGCTATGCGCATCAAGGCGGGCAGAATCCGCCAATGATCATCATTCACGGTAACCGGATCGATCATGTGCCGGAAACCTACCGGCGCTATCTGGCTAATGTTTACCGCAAACGGCTGAATCTCTGGGGAACGCCCGTGCGCATCGAGTTCCGCAGCGGCACGAATCCCTATCAGCCAGCGTCAACGCCGGGCAAACGCCCCCGGAACGGCGGACGCCGGAAAACGGGCAAATAATTCATCGAGGGCGGACAAGCCAATAAAAAAAAACAAAAAGCCCCGCTGTAAGCAGCAGGGCTTTTTACCAAGCTTCCTTCTGGATGTACCTGGCAACTCACGCAACACAGCGCTGGCCGAGGCAATCATGGCCATTGCACGACATTTATATCTTTCGTATGACAAAGAAACAAAAACTCGAACTCACCTGGATCGGCAAGGAGAACCGGCCCAAGCTGGAGCCGCGCATCCTGCTGGAAGACCCAGCGAAGAGCTATCACGCGAAACACCGTATCACCAGCGCCGACAAATTCGACAACCGGCTGATTTTCGGCGATAACTTGCTGGCGCTGAAGGCGCTGGAGGCGGAATTTTCCGGCAAGGTGAAGTGCGTGTTCATCGATCCGCCCTACAACACCGGCAGCGCCTTCGCCCACTACGACGACGGGTTAGAACACTCGATCTGGCTGTCGCTGATGCGCGACCGCCTGGAGATCATCCGACGGCTGTTGTCCGAGGATGGTTCATTGTGGATCACCATCGACGACAACGAGGCGCATTACCTCAAAGTGCTGTGCGATGAGGTGTTTGGGCGGGCAAACTACAAAACGACAGTTACATGGCAACGCAAGTACAGCGTCAGCAATAACTTCCAAGGTATCGCAACAATTTGCGATTTTGTGCTCGTCTATTCCAAGAGCGAGCATTTTCAAAATAATCTGCTTCCTCGAAGCGAGGAGTCCACTGCGCGGTATAGCAATCCTGATAACGATCCGCGTGGGCCATGGAAAGCTGTTGACTACTTGAACCAAGCAACGCCGGAAAAGCGTCGGAACCTTTGCTACGACATCGTTAATCCGAATACAGGTGATGTTGTAAAAAACACCAAGAAAGCTTGGAAGTACGACCCGGCTACGCATAGTCGTCATGTCGAAGAGAAACGCATTTGGTGGGGTCGTGATGGACGTAATACGGTACCAGCGTTAAAGCTTTTTCTCTCCGAGGTGCGGGACGGGATGACACCGCACAACTGGTGGTCCCATGAGGAGGTTGGACATACCGACGAGGCGAAGAAGGAAATGATTGGCTTGTATGGTGCACGCGATGTTTTCGATACACCCAAACCAGAGCGATTGCTGCAACGCATACTTGCAATCGCCACCAACCCCGGCGACCTGGTCCTCGACTCCTTCGCCGGCTCCGGCACCACCGGCGCCGTCGCCCACAAAATGGGCCGACGCTGGATCATGGTCGAACTGGGCGAGCACTGCCACACCCACATCATCCCGCGCCTGAAAAAAGTCATCGACGGCGCAGACCCCGGCGGCATCACCAAAGCCGTAAACTGGCGGGGTGGCGGCGGCTTCCGCTACTACTTCCTCGCGCCCTCGCTGCTGGAACAGGACAAGTGGGGTAACTGGGTCATCAACAAGGACTACAACGCCGCCATGCTGGCCGAGGCGCTGTGCAAGCTGGAAGGTTTCACCTACGCGCCGTCGGACTCGGTGTATTGGCAGCACGGCTATTCGACGGAGCGGGACTTTCTCTACGTCACCACCGCTACCCTCACCCACGAGCAACTCCAGCAACTTGCCGACGAAGTGGGGTCGGATCGCACGTTGCTGGTGTTGTGCACCGCCTTTCGAGGACGCGGCGAGTACAGTAACCTGACGGTGAAAAAAATCCCCAAACAGGTCTTGAATCGCTGCGAATGGGGCCACGACGACTACAGCCTGCGGGTGGAGAATCTGCCGAAAGCCCCTCACCCCAACCCTCTCCCAGAGAGAGAGGGGGCAAAAGAGGATGGCCCATCCCCCGCAAACGGGCGCGGGGAGAACGCACGGCAGCAGTCACTGTTCAGCGACTCGCCGGAAGAATAAGCATGGAAAAACAGCCGAACGACACCAGCAGCGGGGCGCCATGGCTTTTTGACCGTGTTCGCAACATCCTCGAATCAGCCCGCGCCGGCGTCGCTCGCACCGTCAATACCGCTCAGGTCATGGCCAACTGGCTGATCGGGCGCGAAATCGTCGAGGAAGAGCAGCGGGGAAAACGGCGCGCCGATTACGGAAAACAACTGGTGGCGCAGCTTTCCGAGCGATTGACGGCGGTCTATGGGAAAGGCTGGTCGGTCCAGAATTTGTTCTACATGAAGCAGTTCTACCAATCCTATCCCCGGCTGTTGCCCGATGGCGGGATGTTCCACGCGGCGGGTGGAGAATCTCCCCATGCGGCGATTCTCCACGCGGCGCGTGGAGAATCAGCCACGATGTCTTCGCTGTCCCAGGAAGCCTGGCAACCGGGCGAATTGCACGCGCATCTTTCCTGGACTCATTACCGCACGCTGCTCCGAGTAGGCCGGCCCGAAGCGCGGGATTTCTACGAAATCGAGGCGATCCGCAACGCTTGGTCAGCGCGGGAACTGGAACGGCAAATCAATAGCTTCCTGTTCGACCGGCTGCTGAAGAGCCGAGACAGGCAGGGGTTGATGAGGTTGGCCATGCGAGGGCAGGAGGTGACGCAGCCCATCGATGCGCTCAAAGACCCGATGGTTCTGGAGTTTCTCGATCTGCCGGAATCGCCGCGTTTGGTGGAATCGAAGCTGGAACAGGCGCTGATCAGCAACCTGCAAGCCTTCCTTCTGGAACTCGGCAAGGGTTTCGCCTTTGTCTCGCGGCAGGAGCGCATCACGCTCGATGGCGACCACTTCTACATCGACCTGGTCTTTTATCACATCGTTCTGAAGTGCTATGTGCTCATCGANNCATCGACCTGAAGGTCGGCAAGCTGACCCACGGCGATCTCGGGCAAATCCAGTTCTACGTGAACTACTACGACCGGGAACGGCGCACCGAAGGCGATAATCCGACGCTGGGACTGATCCTGTGCTCGGACAAGAACGATTCGGTGGTGAAATACACCTTGGGAGAACAGCAGGAACGCAACATCTTCACCAGCCGCTACCAGCTTTACCTGCCGACCGAGGAGGAATTGCAACGCGAGCTAAACCGGGAACTGCGATACCTGTCTCCAGCGGCGCCGAAACCGGCGAGAAAGCGCACGCCCAAGGACGAGGATCACCAGCCATGAACCGCCACCTCAACGCCATCGCCGGCCGCCTCTCGCTGCGCCCGCCGCAGCGCCGCTCGTTGGAAATTCTCGACCGCATCACCGAAATCGCGCCGCCCGGCAAAGGCGCCGATACCGCCGCCGTGCTGGAACTCATCCGCAGCGAGTTTCCGTCGGTCACGGATTTCGAGCGCGAGTTTCCGTCGCTGTGCTTCGCGCTCGCCACCGGCGTGGGCAAGACGCGGCTGATGGGCGCTTTCATCAGCTATCTGCATTTGGCGCACGGCATCGACAACTTCTTCGTGCTGGCGCCCAACCTGACCATCTACAACAAGCTGATCGCCGACTTCACCCCCAACACGCCGAAGTACGTGTTCCGGGGCATCGCCGAGTTCGCCACCGATCCGCCGGAGATCATCACCGGCGATACCTACGAGGCGCGGGCGCGGACGCTGTTCGACGAACTGATCCGTTGCAAGGTCAACATCTTCAACATCTCCAAGATCAACTCCGAGGTGCGGGGCGGCAAATCGCCGCGCATCAAGCGGCTGTCGGAGTACATCGGCGAAAGCTATTTCGACTATCTGGCCGGTCTGCCCGACCTGGTATTGCTGATGGACGAATCGCACCGTTATCGGGCCAGCGCGGGCGTGCGGGCGATCAACGAACTCAAACCGATCTTGGGGCTGGAACTGACCGCCACGCCGTTCGTGGAAACCGGCAAAGGCGCGGTGGCGTTCAAGAACGTCATCTACGATTATCCGCTCGCCAAGGCGATGGCCGATGGCTTCGTGAAAGAACCGGCGGTGGTCACCCGCAAGAACTTCAACCCGGCCGGCATGTCGCCCGAAGAAATCGAACGGCTGAAGCTGGAAGACGGGGTGCGCCTGCATGAAGGCGTGAAGGTGGAACTGGAAACCTATGCCCGCGAAACCGACAACCCCATCGTCAAGCCCTTTCTGCTGGTGATTGCCCGCGATACGACACACGCGGCACAGCTACTCGCGCTGATCCAATCCGACGGCTTTTTCGAGGGCCGCTACCGGGACAAGGTCATCCAGGTCGATTCCAGCAAGACCGGCGCGGAGGAAGAGGCGATGATCGCGCGGCTCCTCAAGGTGGAGCATACCGAAGAGCCGACCGAGATCGTCATTCACGTCAACATGCTCAAGGAA
>DDST01000198.1 GCA_002343485.1 Proteobacteria bacterium UBA2383 | reverse complement strand
AGATAAGAATGCTAATTGGAATAAAAAACCAGGCGGCACCAAGCGGGTGATCAAGAAAAACAATAATTATTATTAGAGAAAAAATTGAGATCAAAAAGTTAACCATTCCATTACCAACGGCTGCAACAATATAGGTAGCGCGGGGAACATAGATCTTTTTAAGTAATCCACCGCCATACGCCATGGTTCCCATCGCGTATTGGGTAGTTTGTGTAATAAAATTCCAAACCAGCAAGCCACTCAACAGATAAATGGCGTAATGAGACAGCGATGATTTAAACATGGTCCCGAAGGCGATAGTCAGGACGATTGTTTGCAATAAAGGATTTAATAACATCCAGAAAATACCTAACATCGAACGCTTATAGCGGTTCTTTAGAATATTTCCTGTCATTAAAAAGACTAGATCACGATAACGAATGAGCTGAACAAACTCGTCGATTATTGCGGGGGAGCTTTTAGCGGAATCGTATTCCACCATGGTAAGTTATGGCCAAAGTTGTGGGATTACTGAACGGGTTGGAAAAATAACTCAACAGTCTGGGATTGATATTGCGCATTGGATATTAGCACTTTGACGCCAACCACGCCTATAGCAATCTTAAGACCGGTTGTAGAATACTCTCTATCGTGGCTGCTGAATTTAAATAAATTATTGATGTATCAATATAAATCCCGCAACGCGCCCAACAGATAACCTCGTTCATAAAATTGCTGGCTGATCCGTTGGCCGGCCTCACGCAACGAAATCTGCCGTTGCGGCTGAATCAGCCGACGCTTGCGGCGCATCACCAGGACGCCACGCAAGAAATCCCGGTACAACCGGAATACGATACCCAATTTGCCCTTGATCGTGTAGCGCAGCAAGATAGCCCCGTGCAGCGCCAGCATCCAGAACAAATTGCGCCCCAGAAACCAGGCAGGCACATCCTTGACCAGCATAAACAGCGAATTGCGGATGCCATGATAAAGCACGAAATCGCTGTTGGGTCCGCCACTGGCAACGGAACCCTTATGATAGATCTGGGCATCTTCCGCATAAGCAGCCCGATAGCCGAGCAACACGGCCCGCCAAGCCAAGTCGGTATCCTCGGCGTAGCAGAAAAACTGCTCGTCAAAGTACTCGCCGGATACCCGGTAAACCTGACGCAATAAATCTGTGGTGTACAGCGCGCAGTTGCCACTGGGACCCAGTAGCGGATCGTCCGGCGATTTGCGGTTAGAAGCCAGCCCGCATTTGTAGAAGGTGATCCCCAGGTTGTCTACTTCGTCGCGGTTTGCGTATTGCATCACCCGCGCTGCTACCATCTCAATGCGCCGCTCACGATTAATCCGTGCCAGCATCCGCGCCAGAAAATCCGGCTCGACCACGGTATCATTATTAAGCAGCAGAAAAAATTCATAGCGATCATGCGGCACTAATTGTTCGAACAGCCGGTTATGCGCGCCGGTGAAACCATGATTCCTGGAAAAAGCCGTAAAGGTGATGCGCTCGGGATGGCGGGTAACATAGTCATTTAATTGAGCAACATCGCTAGCGCTGGAGCCATTATCCACCAGAAAGACGTCAAATTCCGGTGCAGCAACGTGCCGCAATGAATCCAGGCACTCCAGCGTGTCAGCAACCCGCCGGTAGTTGATGACAATGACCGCGATCCTACCCGTCATGCTGCGGCCTCAGTGGCCAGGATATTTTCCATCCAAGCCAAGGCGTCATATAAAACGGGAGTTCCAGGAGAGTTCATATCAGACGATGCCCCGTCTATTGTCTGGTGCTCGCGGCTCTCCCGAACTCCAGTCCCATCCATCTATGCCAAATACACCCGTTCTAACGCCCCACGGGAGATGTTGCCCTTGGCGTCTTCCGCCTCGATGTAGTAGCGCACATCGCCAGCACCAACCGGCAGCTTAGCGGTGTAGTAATTTCCAGTAATGGCCGCGCCGGTCTGCGTAGGATACAGTCCGTTATCGGTCATCGCCAGGCGTGTTTCACCCTGGGCATCGCGCAACACCAGCGTCACCCGCTTCAATCCGCTGATGTCATAGATGAACGTATGCACCGTTCCCTCACGCGGCGCGTCCAGCAAACAACCTTGGCCCCAACGTTTGCCGCCGGGATTTTCCGGCGTCACCCACGGCGCAAAAATGGTCGGCCCGGTGCGATCCTTGCCAGCGGCGAGCAATGCATCTACGTGGCTCTTGACCATGCGATAGCCTTGGTTGGCCGCATTGGTTACCTGTTGATCCCACACCGTCTGCCCAGTCCAGTACCAATAACAACTGGTCTCGGCAGCCAGCATCAGCCAACTAATGTCGTCCAGCCCTGACTGACCCGCGTCCTCCAGGGAATGCACCACATTCTGCAAAGCGGTCAGCACCGCCCAGGAATTCAGGTCCGGCGAGTAAGGTTGATCGTAGCGGCTGAACCACTTCATGAACTGCGGGTCGCCATTATCAGCGCCGCTCCAGGAACCGGGTTCAATATGCCCCGCCTGTGTGGGATCAGGCGGAAAACGATCCAGGTAATCATGAACCGAGGTTAGCTCGAAACGCGGATCACCCTGCAACCATCGGACCATTTCCCCCGTATTATGGTTGTAATAGCTGTCAGCGCCACCGCCGTGATTGTCACCGTCGGAATGCAGCAGGAAGAATGGCGGATGCTTGGGATCAAAAGAGCCGGTATCGACGATCCGGTTATAGACCTGTCCTAATACATCCGGATATTGCAATGCGCCAAAGCCGCCGCGCGCATCCTCATTACCGATATAACGCTCTGCCGGCACAGCGATAATTTTGTGAATCTCTCCCTCTGGATCTTCGTATTGCACGTATTCAGGTTTCAGCAGACTCGGCGAAATTTTCGATCCCGCCCAAATATTATTCAGTTGCAGCCAGTCGTTAACGGGTGGATTGACCTGCTCAGCGGGATTGGGCGGCAGCATGCCCTCGTTGATTCCGGCGTAAGGATAGTCTTTGCATGCCCGGAAACGATGGATGGAGTCGTAAATCACCGCCTTGACACCGGCCTGATTCAGCGCGGGAATCATGCGGATATGAAAGGCGGTTTCCGGTGGGAACATCACGCTGGAGGCTTCTACGCCAAATGCCGAGCGGATGATATTCCGGTGCCATTCGACCTGCTTGACGATGTTCCGGCCAGGGATTAGCGCCATAAGTGGATGGAAGAAACCGAAGGCGACGAAATCCACCCGGGGATGGCCCAACCCGGTTTTTTCCTGCGCGATAGCGCGCAGCTCGTTATTCCAGCCACTGAACCGTCCACCGCACAGGCCATCAGCGGCGCAGCGGTCCAGTTGCTCAATCAGTGAACCGCTCCAACTGGTGGACAAACCGGCGTGAGGCAAGCCGCCGTTGATGTACTGACGCGCGGCAGCCGGAATAAAATGGGTGTAGGGACCGCCGCGCGCGCCAAAAATACCGTCTTTTTCGCCATCCCAGTAGTACTGGTCCGTCACATTGTAGTAAGGCTGATGCATGTGCTTGTGGATGCCAAAATACAGCGTGACCGGCGTATCGCCTGGCCCTGTTGCTACCCGGATAACGGGCTGTGTTTTGACATTTGGCGTGATGCGCAGTTGGTGAAATTCCTTGATCCAGTCGCTGCCGCTGGCCTGTTGGATATCGGCCTTGCGGCAGCCTTCCGCCTGCACGGTGATGGTATTGGGCCACAGCAGCCCAGCGGGAATACTGGCGGTGTAGTAATAATCGCCTTCGACGACTGTTTCTTCGAGCGCATCACCGGTGATCAGGCGCTGCCCATCCGGCGCGTGCAGGATCACCTGCGGGAATGGGACCTGGCCATCGGCGACGAACGTGAGGGTAAAGGCCGGATTTTTTCCGGATTCGTCGCATTCCAGCGTTTCAGGGAGTTCGATCCGCAAAATGCGGTTAAAAACGTCAGCCATTGCATAACCTCGCGTTGATAGGAATGGTAGCAGTCTTCAAGGTAAAAACTTATCCAAATCGAAGTTATTACTATTAAATTCCACAAGTCTTATCCAATTTATCGCCCCATTTTCATCACAGAAGCGGTCGATAAATTCCTTAGTAAATCAGTTAGTTATGTTGCTTTTCTCAGTCAGAAATATTGCATTGTGTTCTTTCGCCATATATCCAACCGGTTCAACAATCTCTGTATAGAGCCAGCAATTCCCGGTCTCTTAAA
>DDST01000180.1 GCA_002343485.1 Proteobacteria bacterium UBA2383 | reverse complement strand
GGCGGTGGGGGAGAGGGTGATGGCGGCGTGTTGTCTTTGGCCCGTGGTTTGCCCGATGACTGCGTCAGCGAGACTGTCAAAGGTCAGGAGGAGTTTAGCCTGATCACTGGCGGATTCGTGGTGGAGAAAAGAATTCGTGGCTGGGCCTATACGTTCCGGATTAGATGAAATGCGCCATTCGCCCGTCTTGCAATGTTTTTTTAATATTTCACGGTAATTCTCGTAATCGCTTTGTGTATGCGTTGAGACGTCGACAACTTTAATATAGTAAACTACCTTAATTTTCTTGTTGTCTATATTAACTAAGAGGGTGGCGTTGTCGTCGCCAATATAGCCTTTTTCGGGTAAGTACTTGAACTGAAAGCCGTCCTTAATGAATATCTTACCATGTGCTGGTTGTTGCATTATTTGAACACTGGCAGCCTCAATGTCGGCCTGCAAGCCTGCATCAAAGCGAACGTCTGGAAATATCTGCCCAGCACTGTTTTTTGGGTAAATGTTTGTCCCATCTACAAAAGGCGATTCGCCACGGTGTTCCATTCGCGCTAGCGTAGGCGATACGACACACACGCCCATTGTTCCATATAGCAACTCTAGTTTCGGAGTAGAGCTCCCCGGTTGTGTGGCGCCCGCTTGAATAAATATTGAGTTTTTGCCCAATGAAACATCCGGTGTATCGAAGGTAAGCATGGCCGATTTTCCAGTTATTCTATTGATCTGCATCAACAGGTCTTCAAGCAATGTTTGCGAATCCGCTCCGGATATGATCATTGAGGAAGATCTGGTTTCGACGAAAATATTTTGAGCAGCGGGCTCAATTTCTCTAGGTTTACGTTGGTTCAGAGCAATTCCGACTTGAGTATTGTAATTCTTGGCATTCTTGCTGGAGAATCCAAGTGCGCTAAGTGCGCTGCTAATATTGCCGTAAGCATTTTGATCAAAGACTACGTTTCTAACGTGCGCCCATCTGGTCAGTCGTGCGTTGCTTTGATCTGTTGTTGGATTACCCTGGATTCCAAAGTGAACCTCCCGGAAGTTCTGTGAGTCAGTTTGAGTGCTATTATCAATTCTAGAATTTAAATCGTTCCACGCTGACCCATATCGCCAAAACCATGCGCCAACACGAGCAGCCAATTGGCGGTCGGATGACACTAAGCTGTAGTTAGTGAGCAAATCATCATTGGTTTCGTAAATAGTATTTAGACTTGGCACTTGCCGCTGCAAAAATGGTTTGTAGCTTCCGTTGGAGTTACGGGTTAATTGAAGTGCAGAAATCATGCCGCCGTTTGTAGCGAGATCGTAGTTATTCCGGCCTGTGATATGCAGCAGGCCGCGGCCTCGATAGTTTGAACCGTCGTGTGTATTTGGAATGTTTCCGAGGCGATTGGCATACTGTTGATCAAAGTGCGATTCAGTTGCTGTTTCTGGAAGCCAGCCGCTTTCATAAATCCAATTAAGTTGTCCGGTTTCTTCGTAGATATTCGCTAAAAATGCGGCAATTCTTTTTGGGGTACTGATCTCAAATGTTTTCATGGCTTCGTTAATAGGGTCAACCCAAGCAACCATCTTTTCCTTAGTTGATCCCATGATCGCTGCCAATGTATCGGCAGTAAGTTGTGCACCAATCCCTCCTTTGTGGTTGCCCACTCCACCCAGCAACAGATTGCTACTGCTAATCAGTTCACCGCCTTGCGTCCCGTCGCCAAACAGTGCTTCTTGAATTGCTTTCCGCTGATCCTCTGTGCTTCCAGAGCGTATCCGGAGCAGCTGCTCGTCGAGCGATCCATTGCCGCTTAAATTGTCGGCGCGGATAGAGGTATAGACTGCCAGAAAGTCGCGCATCGCCTGGGTTTGATTGTTGACCCCTTGGGAATTGTTTAACGGATCCTTCGGGTCGTCCAGACCCTTCCGGCGATTCGGATTTTGAAGAAGATCCGACAATGCAAGAGCGTTGGCGTAACTCCATGTGCCGGTATTCAGCGCGCTGGTTATTCCCCCGTGATCGGATCTCAAGCCAAACAACCATTCGTTTCCGTCGATGTGTTCCTGATTCTCGGTTGAGACATACTTGGTGTTAATCCCAAGATTAAGCATCGTGCCCAGCGAGCCGGCGCCGGTGAACCACAGAGGGTACGGTCTGGCTTGGGCGGTAGCTGCTTCCTGCCCTGCGAGCATCAGATCGAACACCCAACTCGTGCCCATGGCCTCTGTCGGCTTGGTCAGATCAGTCTTGTTCGTCCAGCCCATGAGCTGCTGCTTTCCTGAGGGAAAGAAGTCCAGCCAGTGCGGCGCGTTGTAGGCGTTCAACCATGCAACGTCGTTTGCAGACAGCGTGACGGGTGGCATGGGTTTGGTGATCGTCTTGCTCTTTCCCTTTAGCTTGACAGTTTCGGTCAGTTTGTCCACGTAGTCGGTCTTGCCTTCGACGATTTGGCTAAATTGCCGTAGGGCGATGTGCTCCGAGTCGTCGATCGTGCCATTGACCGTGATTTCGCCTTTGTTAACACTTGAGATGCCAAAACCCAAGTACTTCAACCGCTGCTCCACGCGCCACACATCGAGCGGGTCGTTCTGGCTACCTTTCTGCGCATTGACCGCTGCCAAGGCCTTGAACGCGTGATACCCCGGATTGTTCAGCGGCCGATCGCCAAAGAAGACCGTGTCGGGCGCTTTC
>DDST01000176.1 GCA_002343485.1 Proteobacteria bacterium UBA2383 | reverse complement strand
AAGTCTTTTTTGGGGCACTACCATAGGTAATAGTGGGGATCCGAATTTTCAAAGTGTCACCCTACCTACGGGTATCGGCGACAGCCTTTACGATATCTACGGCTTCGACGCGCAAAATAACCCGCTTCTCCTCCAAAGTAACTGGCTAGGCGGTGATCTGTTCAATTTCGGCCAAGGTGGTCTGGATCGCTTCCGTGTGCTGGGCATCGAAACATCCGCCGGACTCGATCCGACGAATACGACCGCTTTCATCACGGGAGTCACCTTTACTGGCAGCGGTCGTTTCACCGGCACACAGACGCCGATCACCGTGAATGTCCCGGAACCTGGCACATTCGTGCTGGTGGGACTTGGTCTTGCTGGCTTTGCATGGCGTCGGCGTAAGCATTGACTTCCATGTAACGGATTGAACCGCCCCGGCTTTCTCGGAGGCTCCAACATTTGAGAGTATGGAGCCATGAAGACATCAATCAACTTTTCACTGGAAGTCAGGGAGCGAGCCGTTCGCATGGTGCGGGAGCATCAAGGCGAGCATGAATCGCAATGGGCGGCCATTGGCTCGATCGCGGCCAAGATTGGCTGTACGGCGGAGACGCTGCGGCGCTGGGTACGACAAGCCGAGCAGGACTGCGGGGAACGGGCGGGGGCTACGAGTGCCGAGCGGGAGCGGATCAAGGCGTTGGAGCGGGAGGTGCGGGAGCTGCGCCAAGCCAACGAGATCTTGCGAAAGGCGTCGGCGTATTTTGCCCAGGCGGAGCTCGACCGCCCGTTCAAGCGATGAAGGCATTCATCGACCAGCACCGTGATGTCTATGGAGTCGAGCCGATCTGCAAGGTGCTGCCGATCGCTCCATCGACGTATTATCTGCATGCCGCCCGGGAGACTGATCCGGCGCAAAGGTCGGCTCGAGCCCAGCGTGATGAACGTCTGTGCGGGCAAATCCAACAGATCTGGGACGAGAATTTGCAGGTCTACGGCGCCGACAAGGTCTGGCGGCAATTGCGGCGCGAAGGCGTGGAGGTGGCCCGCTGCACGGTGGAGCGGCTGATGCGGAGGCTCGGCCTGAAAGGCGTGCGGCGTGGCAAGCCGGTCAAAACCACGGTCAGCAACCCGGGAGCCGCCGGTCCTGAGGATCGGGTCCACCGCCAGTTCACGGCGGAGCGTCCGAATGCGCTGGGGGTATCCGATTTCACGTATGTGTCTACGGCACAGGGGTTCGTCTATGTGGCCTTCATTATCGACGTGTTCGCCCGGTACCTTGTCGGCTGGAAAGTGTCCCGCTCCGCCCGCACCGACTTCGTGCTGGATGCGCTGGAGCAGGCCCTCTGTGCACGCCAGCCATTCGGCCGGAGCGGCTTGATCCACCATAGCGATCGCGGGGTACAATACGTGTCGATCCGTTATACGGAGCGCCTGGCCAAGGCGGGCATCGAGCCGTCGCTGGGTAGCGTGGGCGACTCGTACGATAATGCCTTGGCCGAAACCATTAACGGGCTGTACAAGGCCGAAGTGATCCATCGGCAATCCTGGGCCCACCTGGAGGCGGTGGAATGGGCCACCCTCACCTGGGTGGACGGGTTCAACCATCGCAGACTGCTGGAGCCCATTGGTTACATTCCGCCGACTGAGGCCGAAGCAGCCTACTATCGCCGACTCACCGAGTCCGCCATGGCGGCGTGACTCACAGCAATCAGCCTCCGGAATTCCCGGGGCGGTTCAGATTGAGGTTGCGGCCTACGGTCTAAGAGTCTGATGATCAGCAAAAAGGCTGGGCTTGAACAGTCCGGCCTTTTTGGTATTCAGAAGGCTAGTTTCCTTCCGATTTTGGTGTAGGGTTAGGTCTTCGGGTGAATATGGTCATGAAGATGTGGATGGTCATGAGGATGGTGATGATGACCGTGGTCATGACGGCTTCTCGCGATTTCGGCGGGCACGAGATGGAGGTTTCCGTGACGTACGCCTGTTTCGGCGATGGTCGTTTCGGCAAAGCAGCGAACATCGATGGTGTTGCCTTGGAGAATGGCGATTTCAAAGCAATTCTCATGGTCGAGATGGATGTGCAGGGTTGAAAGCACCAGGTCATGGTGGCTGTGCTGGATCTGAGTGAGCCGGCGCGCCAGTTCGCGTTGATGATGGTTGAAGACGTAGGATAAGCAGGCCACAGTATGCTCGGTCTGATTCTCCTCCAGCCGGTCTTGCTCCAACTGCCGCCGCAGCAGATCGCGGATGGCTTCGGAGCGGTTCTCGTAGCTTTTGCGCTTGATGTAGGCGTCGAACGCTTCCAGTAGTTTGTCGTCCAGGGATATGGTCACGCGACTCATGAAGCCTCCTCGCTCCGCAATGTATTTTCTTCAGCATAGTCGCCGGCGGATTGAGAGTTGACAATTGCAGTATTGTGCGCTTTTGTATGAAGAATAAAAAAATCATCATACCATTGGCGTGGAAGCTCCATAGAGCGTCAAAGCATCCTTGATCCCTGCGGAGATCAGCGGCAACAAAGCGCTTATGGCAGCCCATGCAATCAAACGGGCAGTCCTGTCCCTGCTTGGGAGAATTGAATGGCGCATATCCCCGACGGCGTACTATCCGCTCCCGTCCTCATGGCAGGCGCCGCGGTATCCTTGGCCGGATGCGCTTATGGCTTATGGCGGTTGGAAGCCGAGCGCATCCCTCAGGCGGCCTTGTTTGCAGCAGTGCTCTTCGTGGCCGCGCTGGTGCATTTTCCTGCTGGGCCATCGTCCGTCCACCTGATCCTCAGCGGTTTGACCGGCGTCCTGCTAGGTTGGGCGGCTTTTCCCGCGATTCTGGTGGCGCTGCTGCTGCAAGCGGTGCTGTTCGGCTTTGGCGGTTTGGTGGTGTTGGGCGTTAACGTGATGAGTGTGGCCCTGTCTGCAGTGTTGTGCCGTGCTTTGTTCCTCGCCGTGGCGCGCTCCGGCAATCATCGCCAGACGGTTATGGCCGCCGGATTGGCGGGGGGAATCGGGGTGGTGTTAACGGCCTTGCTGGTATCACTGGCGCTGGCCCTGTCCGGTCAGGCGTTCGCCACGGCCGCCAAGCTAGTGGTCTTGACCCATATTCCGGTGGCGGTGATCGAATCCATCTTCAGCGCTGCCGTTATCGGTCTGCTGCTGCGAGTCAAACCGGAGTTTCCAGGTCTCACTCTTGTCGGGGGAAAACGTGAATAAGCCGGGTCTTCTTCCTGTCCTGTTCGTTGTCAGCCTGTCTGTCACAGCCGGACTCGCCGAGGCGCATGGACTGAAAGCCCTGGTGACTGTCGAGGGAACTAGCTTGGTAGGTTCCGCGCATCTTACGCCCCGCAGACCACTCCGTCATGCGACGGTCACGGTGACCGGCACCGATGGCAACGTGCTCGCTACCACCACCACGGACGATGCAGGCCATTTCCGTATTGAGGCGAAGCGCCGGGTCGACCACCGCATCATCGTGGACGGCGGCGATGGCCATGTTGCCACCTACACGATCAGGGCTGATGAGCTGCCGGATAGTCTATTCCTCTCGCCTCCAACCCCTCTCGTACAGGCGGGCGAGGGGAGTTTACCCGCATTGTCTGCCCCCGGCACGGACTGGCGTACTTTCATCGACCAAAGCATTGCCCGGCAAATCCGCCCCTTGCGTGAACAGATTGACGCTTATCAGGAGAAAATCTGGTGGCATGACGTGCTGGGAGGCATCGGTTACATCCTCGGTCTCGGTGGCTTGGCCTTTGGCTTATCCAGACGCAGACGCCGGACGGATGCGTCGCCCTCAACCGTAACCCGGAGGAACGACCCATGAACGCCTATGCATCGAGTAGCGCGATGACGGCCCGCCCAGTGGATGGTGGCCACCCATCCACCGCCTATTTTTCAACAGGGGCAGGGGAGAAGAAGCGCAAACCGATGCTAGAAGCGGTCGATTCACGCTTGCGCCTGGTGGTCTGCTGGGGCTTCGCCTTGGCTGTGATCGGGTTGACGCAGCTTCCTGCTCTGCTGGCGGCTCTAGCGTTGGCGGGGTTTGCCGCTATGGCAGCAAGATTAAAACGTGCTGCGACACTGCGGCACATGGTTGCGTTCGACGGCTTCATGCTGTTTGTCCTGCTGTTCCTGCCCTTCACCGTGCCGGGTGAGGTTGTCTTCTCGTTGAATGGCGTTTCAGCCAGCCGCGAAGGCCTGTTGCACGCCGCCGGAATTCTGTTGAGATCCAATGCCGTAATGCTGATGATCCTGGCGTTGCTGGGTTCCATGGAACCGGTGGAATTAGGCCATGCCATGGCGCGGTTGCGGCTCCCCGCCAAGTTCGTGCATTTGTTCCTCTTCACCGTGCGCTATATCGAGGTGTTGGGCCGTGAATATCGCCGCTTGCGCGTGGCGATGAAGGCGCGCGGTTTCCGTGTGCGCTGTAATCCGCACACTTGGCGTAGTATCGGCTACCTCTTCGGGATGCTCTTGGTGCGCAGTATTGAACGCGCCGAGCGTATTTTGGCTGCGATGCGTTGTCGCGGCTTCCAGGGGCGCTTTCACTCGTTGACGGAGGTGAAGACCATGGATCGGCGCGACTATGCATTCACTGGATTGTCGGTGGTGGCAGGCGGTGCGCTGATCGCCTTGGAGTATTGGTGAGCGAACCGCTGTTTCATCTATCCGGCATTCATTTCGCCTATGACCCCGAGCAACCGGTGTTGGCGGGAGTCCATTTCACCCTGCATGCCGGTGAGCGGGTGGCGCTTACCGGTCCTAATGGTGCCGGGAAGACCACCTTATTTTATTTAATGGTGGGGCTGTTGAAAGCGCAGGCAGGCTGGGTGGAAGCCTTTGGGCGCCGGCGCATTCACGAGAAGGATTTTGTGGACGTGCGGCCGCGGGCGGGCCTGCTGTTCCAGGACCCCGATGATCAACTGTTCTGTCCCACGGTGATCGAGGACGTGGCTTTTGGGCCGCTCAATCTGGGTAAGAGCATGGCCGAAACCAGAATCATCGTCCGCCATACCCTAGCCGGATTGGGCTTGGAGGGTTTTGAGAATCGCATCACCCACCAGTTATCGGGTGGCCAGCGGCGTCTCGTATCGCTGGCTACGGTGCTCGCTATGAATCCTGAGGTACTGCTGCTCGATGAGCCGGCCAACGCGCTTGATGCCGAGATGCGCGAACGGCTCATCACCATTCTCGATGGCTTGCCGCAAGCCATGATGGTGATCTCCCACGACGAAGATTTCCTCACGCGTATTGCCCGCCGCCGCGTTTGTTTGGCGCAAGGCCGGCTCATGGAATATTGATCTTTGAGGGATTAGGCTTTGTTTAGAGGGTTGGTGTGTCTCCAGTGGCCGGCGATGCTTCGCTGTGAGGCAATTCCTTTACATCTCGCACTATAATTAGGCAGCACCATCCCCATTAACCGGGTTTTTTGATCAAGAAAATAGTAAAATTTAATAAAATAAGTGACCTAAAAAATTGGCAATTGAATTGCATTGTCAGATTTCAAGGATTGATGCTCACCGGCTCAATGTGGCTTGGCAGCAGTATCAATCCGGGCGGCTAACGGGGGCCGCCGTCGCGGACTATGGCGTCCGGGTTCGTATCATCACGGTACGTGTCCGGACGCCCTTTTTATTTCTGCAATCTTTATAAGCTGCGTTAGACTGGTGGCCGTTTTTCATCCTGCTTAGAGTTCCGCCATGCTCCAATCGTTGATTAACACCCGTATTCTACTCGGCATTACAGGTGGCATTGCAGCGTATAAAAGCGTCGATTTGACGCGCCGGTTGCACGAGGCTGGCGCTGAAATCCAGGTTGCCATGACCCCGGCAGCTACCGCCTTTGTTGCACCTCTGACTTTTCAAGCGGTCTCTGGGCGACCCGTGCGTACTGAATTGCTCGACATGAATGCTGAAGCGGGCATGGGTCACATTGAACTGGCGCGTTGGGCGGATTTAATCCTGATTGCGCCGGCTACTGCCGATTTCCTAGCCCGGTTAGCGCACGGCATGGCGGATGATCTGCTCAGTACCCTTTGTCTCGCCACGGACCGGCCATTAGCCGTTGCGCCCGCCATGAATCGGTTGATGTGGGGGAATGCCGCCACTCAGGATAATTGCCGGTTGCTGGCGCGGCGCGGCGTCAAGATCTGGGGACCTGGCAGTGGCGAACAGGCTTGCGGAGAGATCGGGGCCGGGCGAATGCTGGAACCGTTGGAGTTGCGAAATCTGGTCGTTGAACTGTTGGGCGTGAAGGAAGAGAGGGCGAAGTGGCAACCGGCTCCGTCTGCTGAGGCATCCACGGTTGCCGGGGTGCTGGCGTCGCATGACCTGCAAGGATTGACTGTGTTACTTACCGCGGGGCCGACCCGTGAGGCGCTTGATCCGGTGCGCTTCATTAGCAACCGCAGCACAGGAAAAATGGGTTTTGCCGTTGCCGAAGCGGCAGCGATGGCCGGAGCGCGGGTGATACTGGTCAGTGGCCCTGTGCATTTGCCTGCCCCTGCTGGGATCGAGCGAATTGATGTGGAGAGCGCAGTTGAAATGCATGAGGCCGTGATGAGCCGGGTCCGGCAAGCGGATATTTTCATCGCAACGGCGGCCGTCGCCGACTATCGCGCTGCTCAGCTGGCGGAACAGAAAATCAAGAAAACCCGCGACACGCTGACGCTCGAATTGGTGCGTAATCCGGATATTCTAGCTGAAGTCGCTGCGTTACACTCCCATCGACCCTTCACGGTGGGCTTTGCCGCTGAAACCCACGATATAGTGCGTTATGCAGAAGACAAGCGCCGCCGCAAAAATCTGGATTTGATCGCCGCCAATCAGGTGGGCATCGCCGGCAGCGGTTTTGAAAGCGAGCAGAACGCATTGCATATCCTGTGGGAAGGCGGAGAACGGGTGCTGCCCTTGGCAGATAAGACCTTGCTCGGACAACAATTAATGGCGCTGATCGCTGAACGGTATTGGCTGTGGAAAGCATAATGACTCCTCAAACCATTGAATTGAAAATTCTCAACCCGCGATTGGGTCAGGATATCCCGCTGCCTGAGTACGCGACGGCCGGTTCCGCTGGCTTGGATCTGCGTGCGTGCTTGGTGGAGCCGTTAACGGTGCATCCGGGTGAAACGCATCTGATTCCGACCGGTATGGCGATTCACATCAGCGACCCTGGATTGGCGGCGATGGTCTTGCCGCGCTCTGGCCTGGGCCACAAACATGGCATCGTGTTGGGTAACCTGGTGGGACTGATCGACAGTGACTATCAGGGTGAGTTGCTGGTCTCGTGCTGGAACCGGGGTCATGCGCCATTTACCATCGCGGTGGGTGAACGCATCGCGCAGCTCATCATCGTACCGGTGGTGCGGGCGCAGTTCGAAATCGTCGCCGGGTTTGCGCCCAGTGGCCGCGGAGCGGGAGGTTTTGGCCATTCCGGGCGGCATTGAGATCTCTTTTACTCCCGGCTCCTCTCCCGCCAAGGAAAAGAGGCGCTTTGGAATCCAGTGCTAGCATGAAAAAATCCATTTTTCGGGAATATGATATTCGTGGGGTGGTGGATCGCGATTTGACGCCTGAAGTGGTGCGGGACATCGGCCAAGCTGTTGGTAGTCTGGCTGCTGATCGTGGTGAACACTGCATCGCAGTAGGGCGTGACGGGCGGCTGTCCAGTCCAGCGCTATGTAAAGCGCTCAAGGCGGGTATCCGCGCTGCTGGTCTGGATGTCATCGATCTAGGCGAAGTCTCTACCCCGTTACTGTATTACGCAACCCATACCCTTGACGATACCCACGCGGGGGTGATGGTGACCGGTAGCCATAATCCGCCCAATTATAACGGTTTGAAAATCGTCATTGACCGGATTGCCTTGCATGGCGAAGTGATCCGCGATCTGCGCCGCCGCATCGAAACCAGCGATTTGCGTCATGGTCAAGGAGGCGAGCGTTCAGCCAATATCCGCATGGAGTATATTCGCTGCATCAGTGAAGCCTTGCCGCTATCCCGGACTATCAAAGTTGTCGTGGATTGCGGCAACGCCATCGCTGCACACACCGCCCCGTTACTGCTGCGTGCGTTAGGCTGTGAAGTGGTGGAGCTGTACTGTGAGGTGGATGGCCGGTTTCCCAATCACCATCCCGATCCGAGCGTTCCCGAAAATCTGGCTGATTTGCAGGCGGCGGTGCGCACGCATCAGGCGGATATCGGTCTCGCCTTTGACGGGGATGCCGACCGGCTGGGTGTGGTCACTAGCGCAAGCGAGATCATTTGGCCAGATCGGGTCTTGATGCCGCTGGCTGAGGAAGTGCTGGCCCGTTATCCCGGTGCGGCGATCGTTTACGACATCAAGTGCTCCTGGTATCTGACTCGATTGATCGAACGTTGTGGCGGCCGGCCAATTTTGTGGAAGACCGGTCATTCGCTGATCAAAGCCAAGATGCGCGAAACCGGGGCGTTGCTGGGCGGTGAGATCACCGGTCATCTGGTGCATGCCGATGAGTGGTTTGGTTTCGATGACGCCTTTTACGCGGCGGCGCGGCTGTTGCGGTTGCTGGCTAAGCAAGATGGTTCCAGTGCTGCGTTCTTTGCGGCCTATCCGGCTGGGTTGACCACCCCGGAATTACGGCTGGAGATGGCTGAAGGTGAGCCGTTTATCTTTATGGAACGGCTGGCCGGTCAGGCCGATTTTGGTCCGGATGCGCGTCTTATCACACTGGACGGGTTGCGGGTGGAATTTGCGCAGGGCTGGGGCCTGGTGCGCGCCTCCAACACGACGCCCAGTTTGGTGCTGCGCTTTGAGGCGGATCATGCGGAAGCGATGAGCGATATTCAGGCGCGATTCCGCCGTATCTTGTTAGGATTGCAAGCGGATCTGGTGCTGCCTTTTTAGTGGCCGCTTAATCTGTATCGGATATCAGCCATCAACAGACAGATTATGGCCATTGATTGAGAGGCTGCCTTTTTCCTGTGTTGCCTGGCATCCCTCATCCACCATTTCAGGACTATCAAAAAGAAACTGCTGAATGCTGTTTGAATCCATGCCGTCATCACCGGCAGACAGGATCGTTAATTCTACGTGTTAGCCTGTTGTGTCATTTTTTATTGACGGTAGAATGGGAAAGTGAATTTCGCTACGCTACCCCGTTTTGCATTTCGATACTTTTCCATTCAGAGGTTGACCCCCATTATGGCTCTTGATGCCCAGGCTGCCACGCAGGTAGCGCATGTTCTCACCGAATCGTTGCCCTATATCCGTCGTTTTTCCGGTAAGACGTTTGTGATCAAATACGGCGGTAACGCCATGGAAAATGACGAGCTGAAAAATAGTTTCGCGCGCGACATCGTGCTGATGAAACTGGTGGGTTTCAATCCGGTGGTGGTGCATGGCGGTGGCCCGCAAATCAGCCAACTGCTCAAGCGCATCGGCAAGGAAAGCCGCTTCGTCGATGGGATGCGGGTCACTGACAGTGAGACCATGGACGTGGTTGAGATGGTGCTGGGTGGACAGGTCAACAAAGAAATCGTCAATAATGTGAATCGGCATGGTGGCCGCGCGGTTGGGTTGACCGGCAAGGATGGCGATCTGATCCGCGCCCGTAAACTGACCATTTCCCGCAAGAGTCCGGAATTGGAGGCCCCCGAGATCATCGACATCGGTCATGTGGGCGAAGTGGCCAGTATTGACGCTGCTATTGTCAATACGTTGATTCAAGATGATTTTATTCCGATTATCGCTCCGATCGGTGTCGGCAATGATGGCGAGTCTTACAATATAAATGCGGACCTGGTCGCTGGTAAGATCGCTGAAGTGCTGAACGCTGAAAAGTTGATCCTGTTGACCGATACCACTGGAGTGCTTGACCAAGAAGGCCATTTATTAACGGGCCTTGATGCCCGGCAGGTGCAGGCTTTGATCGATGACGGCACGATTCACGGTGGGATGTTGCCCAAGATTGCCTGCGCTCTGGATGCGGTGCGTGGCGGGGTCAAAGCGGCGCATATCCTCGATGGACGGATTGAACATGCCGTGTTGGTGGAATTATTTACCGATGCCGGTATCGGGACACTGATTCGAGGATAGGTGCATTGCATAATGCTTGCCCATCTGCCAACAGACAGGCAAGCAGGACTCCTGCATTAACAAGATCTTGATTTTCAAATAGTGGCTTGAATACCGTCTCCAAGTTCGCAACTTGAACTAAAGTTAACGTCAAGTTCCGAACCGCGAGACCGCCGCCATGACCGACGCCTCATCACCCCCCATTCCTCGCCCCAGCAAGGTGTATTACTTCGGCACCTGCGTCATCGACGCCTGTTTTCCCCAAGCCGGATTGGCGGGCATCGAATTACTGCAACGGGAAGGCATCCAGGTCATCTTTCCCCAGGAACAATCCTGTTGTGGCCAGCCGGCGCATAACTCCGGCTTTCCCGAGGAGGCCCGCCGGGTCGCCCGCCATCAATTGAAAGCCTTTGCCAAAGATTATCCGATCGTGGTTCCTTCCGGTTCCTGCGCCGGGATGTTGAAGCACCAGTATCCCCATTTGTTTGCCCATGAACCGGATATCGAGGAGGTGTGCCGTTTCTCTAGCCGGATCTATGAGCTGAGCGAGTTTATGGTCAAGGTACTCCAGGTTCGCCTGGAAGATCGCGGCGAGCCGGTCAAGGTCACTTGGCATTCGTCCTGTCACGCCCTGCGGGAAATGGCCATTGTCCCTTATGCCAAGATGTTGTTGGGGCAGTTGGAGCGGGTGGAATTGGTGGAATTGCAGAACGAGCGGGAGTGCTGCGGTTTCGGCGGCACGTTCTCGGTTAAGCAGCCCGCGATTTCCGCAGCCATGGCCCATGACAAGGTGAATGACATTATGCAGACCGGCGCAGCGCGGGTGTTATCCACTGACTGCGGTTGTTTGCTCAATATCGCGGGTACGCTCGGTTACCGCCAGTTGAATGTCCCGGCCCAACATTTCGCCGAATTTATTCTGGAGCGCACCCAATGACCAAAACGGCTGATGTCGTCATCTTTGAACGTAACGTCGCCAAGGCGCTGGATGATGGGCAATTGCGGCGCAATTTGCGCAGTGCGATGACTACGTTAAGTCAGCGCCGCCGTGCCCTGTTCGCTGACACTGAAGCCTTCGAGCAGTTGCGTGCCCAGGGCGAAAGCATCCGCCGCCGGGCTTTGCGTCAGTTACCGGATCTGCTGGAACAATTGGAAGGGCGTTGCACTGCCAACGGCATTCAGGTGCATTGGGCGGAGACCACCGCTGAGGCTAACGCGATTTGTTTGGACATTATCCGTCGCCACAACGCCCGCCGGGTCATCAAGGGCAAATCGATGGTGTCTGAGGAAATGCATCTCAATCATTTTCTGGAAGAGCAAGGCATCGAGGCACTGGAAACGGATCTGGGTGAGTACATTATTCAACTGGATGGCGAGACCCCTTCGCATATCATCGTGCCGGCCATTCACAAGAACAAGGATCAGATCGCCCACCTATTCCATGAACGGATTCCCGATGCGCCCTACACCGAGGTGGTGGAGGAGTTAAACGCCATTGCCCGTCAGGAGTTGCGCGAGAAGTTCCGGGCGGGCGAAATCGGGATCAGCGGGGTTAATTTCGCGGTGTCGGAGACGGGTACGCTCTGCCTGGTGGAAAACGAAGGTAATGGCCGGATGTGCACCACTGCGCCGCCGGTGCATATTGCATTGATGGGTTTGGAAAAGGTGGTGGAAAAGTTGCAGGATGTACCACCTTTGCTGCGCCTGCTCACCGGTTCCGCCACCGGCCAGCCGATCACCACCTATTTCAACATGATCACCTCGCCGCGCCGGCTGGATGAATTGGATGGCCCCCAGGAAGTGCATCTCGTCATTCTCGATAACGGGCGTTCCAGTATCTACGGCGACGCCGAGCGCCGCGCCACCTTGCAATGCATCCGCTGCGGGGCCTGTCTGAATCACTGTCCGATCTATATCCGGCTCGGCGGACACGCTTATGGTCACGTTTATCCCGGCCCCATCGGTTCGATCCTGACCCCGCAATTGGAAGGGCTGGACGAAGCGGGCGTGATGGCCAGCGCCTCTACGTTCTGCGGCGCGTGCGAGGAGGTCTGTCCAGTTAAAATTCCGTTTACTGAAATTCTCCGCATGTTGCGCAACGAGGCTTACGCCCAGGGTGAGTCAGAGCATGATGTCAAGGGCCACGGCTACCGTTACACCACGGTGGAAGGACTGAGCTGGAAAAGCTGGGCGCTGTACAACACCCGTCCCGGACTGGCCCGGATTGGTTCCCAAATATTGGGCAAACTTGGCCAGCATCTGCCGATGATCGGCCCGCTCAAGGAATGGACCCGCACCCGCACCCCGCCGCTGTTCGCCCCGAAGAGCCTGCATCAACTGGCCCAGGAACGAGGACTCGACAATGACCGCTAACGCCCGCGCCAACATCTTGTCCCGGCTGCGGGCCACGACTATCCAAGGCCAAGGTCCTTTTATCGTGCCGGACGCGCCAATCATTGCGGGGTTAGAGCTGAGTCTGGAGGAGCGCATCGGCCGGCTGCAGAGAATGCTGGAGACCATGCATGCCGAGGTGCGGGTCGTGTCTGCCGGTGGCTGGCTTGATGAGTTCAAGGCCATGCTGCGCACCCGCGCGCTGAATGGATTGCTGTATGGACCTGCAGCACCGTTCGGTCCAGCGCTGGAAGCGGCTTGGGAAGCAGATTTGCCACCCCTCGTTCCCTATATCGAGCCGGCCGAACAATGCCGGGAGCGGTTGTTCAGTATCGACGCCGGTATTACCTCTACGCGAGGCGCCATCGCTGAGACTGGCGCTTTGATCCTCTGGCCCAGTGCGGCAGAACCCCGTCTGATGTCGCTGACGCCGGGCTTGCATATCGCAGTGCTGGATGCCAAGACGATCTTTAACACCTTCGCTGAGGCGATCGATCAGCAGCACTGGCTGAGGCACGGGATGCCGGCCAACGCTCTGCTGATTTCTGGCCCGTCCAAAACCGCTGATATCGAGCTGACTCTGACCTTTGGCGTGCATGGACCGAAAGAGCTGGTGGTGTTTATTCTTAGCTAAATTAACGATATGCAACGTCTCGACCCGCTCTACACTCATCTAACCGGTTTTAACCTGATCGAAGCCAGTGCCGGAACGGGTAAAACCTATACCATTACCGCACTCTACGTGCGGCTGGTGGTTGAAGCACATATTCCGGTCAACCGCATTCTAGTCGTGACTTACACCAATGCTGCAACCAAGGAATTGCGTGATCGCATTCGTAGCCGGCTGGCGCAAATCCGCCACGCCTTTCTACAGGGCCGCGCTGACGATGACGATGAATTGGGTGTGCGGTTACTGGACTTGGCCCCGGATCGGGAATTGGCCATTCGCCGTCTAAGCAATGCCCTGCGCGGTTTCGATGAGGCCGCTATTTTCACCATCCACGGATTCTGCAAACGGGTGTTGGGTGACAATGCCTTTGAAAGTGGTCTGTCGTTCGATACCGAATTGATGGCCGACACCCGTGAGCTGTTGCGGGAAATTGTCGAGGATTTCTGGCGCCGGGCGTTCTATCCCGGTTCCCCATTGGTAGTGCAATACTTTCTGGATAAAGGCGATAGTCCGGAGACGCTGCTCAAACAGGTGGAGCCTCATCTCGGCAAACCTTATCTACAGATCGTGACGCCAAATGGCGGCGCTGACGGTGCGGCGTTGGAGCAGGCTTTTTTCGCGGCCTTCTATAAGGCCCGCGATGGATGGCGGCAGGATCGCGCCGGAATTGAGGAGCTATTGTTAAATTCACCGGTCATCAACCGGCAAAAATATAACTTGAAATCGATTCCCGGCTGGCTGGAAGCGATGGATGCTTATCTCAGCGCTGATCCGCCGCGACTGGCGCTGTTCAACAAGTTTGAACAATTCACTACGGCGAAACTGCACGCCTCGATCAAGAAAGATCAGACCGCGCCGCACCATGTTTTTTTCGACGCTTGTGAAGCACTGAAAACTGCTTGCGAGGCGTTGGCCGATTACTGCCGCTATCAGATCCCGGTGCAATTGTTGAAATACTGCACCGGTGAATTGGCGGTGCGCAAGCGGCGGCAACAGTTGCAGTCTTATGACGATTTGCTGCTGGATCTACACGCCGCCCTCCATCATCGCCGGCATGGAGCGGCGTTGATTGAAACGCTCCGCAACCGCTATGCTGCGGCGTTGATTGATGAATTTCAAGACACCGATCCGGTACAGTACGAAATTTTTCGCTGCATCTACGCCGGGACCGGCAAGCCGGTGTTCCTGGTCGGCGATCCGAAACAGGCTATCTACAGCTTCCGGGGCGCCGACATCTTTGCCTACCTGACCGCCCGTCGCGATACACTGCAACAGTATACTCTCGATGTGAACTGGCGTTCTGATCCACGCCTGTTAACCGCCTTGAACGCAGTGTTCGGTACGGTTAAGGATCAACCGTTTCTATTCGATGGCATCCCCTTCCATCCAGCTATCCCGGCTGAGCGCAAGCAGCACCTGCCCTTGCGGATTCAGGGACGGCTGGAACCGCCGCTGCAACTCTGGCTGGTGGAGCCCGGCAGTTCAGGTAAACCCGTGAACAAGGGCATGGCAAGCCAGCAAGCAGCCCGGGCTACAGCGGCAGAAATCGCCCGGTTGTTGAATCTGGGCGTGCGCAACCAAGCACACATCGGTGAACGGCCGCTAGCCGGTGGCGACATCGCGGTGTTGGTCCGTAGTCATTGGCAAGGGCGATTGGTTCGCCGGCATTTATTGCAATTGAATGTGCCAAGCGTCCGGCATGCCGATGACAGTGTGTTTCTCTCGGAGGAGGCCCGGCAATTGGAGTGGTTGCTGGCGGCGGTTGCGGAACCCGGCCATGAAGGCCGGGTGCGCACCGCGTTGGCGTCTGATCTATTCGGGTTGAGCGGAGAAGCGTTGCATCAGCTTCATGAGCAGGAGCAGGCTTGGTCGCGCTGGCTGGAAAAGTTTCAGGATTACCGGCAATTGTGGCACGAACACGGCTTCATGCGCTTCTTTCGCGTCTGGCTGATCAACGAAGGCGTACCGCAACGCCTGCTGGCTTTCCGTGATGGCGAGCGGCGCTTGACCAATGTGCTGCATTTGGCGGAATTGCTGCATGTCGCTAGCCGCACGCATCCCGGTATGGCGGGTTTGCTCAAGTGGCTAGGCGATAGCCGCCATTTGCCGGCCAATAAGGATGAAGAGCAGCAGTTGCGGCTAGAAAGCGACGAAAATCTGGTACGGATTGTCACCGTCCATAAGAGTAAAGGGCTGGAATATGACGTGGTGTTTTGCCCGTTCCTGTGGGATGGGCGGTTGCGCACGGGTGAAGAGGACCGGGTGCTGTATCATGACCCGGCTGATTTGCGCCGCTCCATTCTCGCCATCGGCGTTAGGGACGATGATCCAGCCATTCAGCATGCCCGCCATGAGGAAATAGCCGAGAACCTGCGCTTGTTCTACGTGGCGCTGACGCGCGCCAAGCAACGCTGCACCCTGGTCTGGGGCAAGATGAAGGAGGCTGACACCGCGCCGGCTGCCTGGCTGTTGCATCATCCAGCGGTGGCAGGCCCTTCGCAAGATGCCCTGGAAGTCACGCGGCAGCGTTTTGACAGCATCACGCCGGCCGTCTTTCTCCGTGACCTGCAAAGTGTGTTTGCTCCGGCGGGCGAGACGGTTGCAATGGTGCCGTTGCCTCTGGAGACGGGAAGCCGTTACCAACCCCCTGCCGTTGAAGAGCCGGAGTTGCAAGCACGGGTTTTCAATGGGTCGCTGTCTGAATTCTGGCGAATAGGCAGTTTTACGTCGCTGACCGCGGGGTTATCGGCGGAAATGCCAGATTATGACATGACGCCAGTTGTTCCGGTGGTAGAAACCGGACTGGTGGCTACACCTCGTCTTGATCGTTTCAACTTCCCGCGCGGCGCACGGGCCGGTACCTGTTTACACGCTATTTTCGAACGGCTGGATTTTAGCCAGCAGGATCGGGAACAACTGGAGAAGCTGGTGGCCCGGACACTGGCCGGGCACGGTCTGGATGCTGAGTCCTGGACGTTGGCGGTGGCTGATTGGGTGGAACGGGTGCTGGCGACGCCGCTGCACGGCAACGGGTTGCGGCTGGATGCAGTGACACTGGATCGGCGGCTGAATGAACTGGAATTTTATTATCCGCTGGCTCATCTGCGTCCTGAGGCGTTGCGGCAGGTGCTGGAGCGGCATGGTTACGCAGCCAGCCCCTTCCGGGAGATGATTGACCAATTGGATTTCAATCCCTTGCGAGGTTATATGAAGGGCTTCATCGATCTGGTATTTGAAGCAGAGGGGCGGTTCTATCTGGTGGATTACAAATCCAACTGGTTGGGGCCAGAGCTGGCTGCCTATCAACCGGATCGGCTGGCTGAAGCCATGGCCCGTGAGGCGTATGTGCTGCAATATCTGATTTATACGGTCGCTCTGCACCGCTATTTGCGCTTGCGGGTGCTAGATTATGATTATGAGCGCCATTTTGGCGGGGTTTTTTATCTGTTCCTGCGTGGTATGGATCCAGCGCAAGGCAGGGATTGTGGGGTATTCCATGACTTACCGGCCCCAGCGCTGGTCGCGGCCCTGGATAAGTTGATGGGGCGCCCCTAACGGATCAACGCATGGCGCGGCTTTTGTGTAAGCCTCTTCACTGAGCTTCTGGCTCCACCAACGGAAAGATCAATGGCCACTGAGATTGAACACAAATTTTTGATTCAAGACGACCGCTGGCGCCAGCAGGTCGAGCGCTCGGTACGGATGCGGCAGGGCTACCTGACCAGCGACGCTCGTTGCTCGGTGCGGGTGCGAGTGGCCGGTCACCAGGGCTTCCTAAACCTCAAGAGCGGAACTCTAGGCATCCAGCGCAGCGAGTATGAATATTTCATCCCGCTGGACGAAGCCGAGGAAATTCTAGACACCTTATGCGAAAAGCCACTGTTGGAGAAGACCCGTCATTATCTGCATTTCGGCGAACATTTGTGGGAAATCGACGAGTTTGCCGGTGATAATGCCGGCCTGATCGTGGCAGAAGTGGAGCTGAGCCGGCCCGGCGAGCCCTTCGCTCGGCCCGATTGGGTGGGCGAGGATGTTTCACACGACATCCGTTATTACAACTCGCAACTGGCCCGGCATCCTTACCAAAGCTGGTCATGTCCGAGCGATTGATTCACGTTAGCCTTCCAGCGCAACGGCTGGATCTGCTGGAAGGGCAACGGGTAGTCGCGACCTATTCCGTGTCGACCGCGCGCAATGGTGCCGGTGAGCAGCGTAACAGCGGTTGCACACCGCGCGGCTGGCATCGCATCCGCCTCAAGATCGGGGCTGGGCAGCCTCTTAACACCGTGTTTGCCGGCCGCCGGCCCACCGGTGAAATCTATAGTCCTGAATGGGCGGTCCGGTACCCGGAGCGGGACTGGATTCTGACCCGGATTCTCTGGCTGACCGGGTTGGAGTCAGGCTACAACCGGGGGGGGCATTGCGACACCCTTCGCCGGTTTATCTATATCCACGGCTGTCCGGATACCGCGCCGATGGGCAAACCGCTCTCGCACGGCTGTATTCGCATGAGCAATCTGGATGTGCGGGATCTGTTTGAACGGGTGGTGGCCGGTGACCGGGTGTTTATCGCTGGTTAAGAAGCTGTATTAAATAAATGTTGATAGCCATATAGACGTATTGACTGGACAGACCCAGCAAGGGTTTGCAGAGCAGGTGTGTTCGATCTTCTGGATGTTGTTGAGTTGGCTGTTATGGTTGGGAAAGGTAGCCAAGCGGGGATCGTTGTCTTAAGGTTTAATTGAGCCGTTCAATATGGGAAGCAGTTTAAACCCTTTTGAGGATGTGTTTTTTTGCATCACATTGGAGGAATAACACCATGCGTTTATGGCACAAAACGATGTTTATTTTGACAGCAACGGCGTTGTCTGTTGCAACAGCCCAAGCTGATATGACCGCGATGGAACGTGCTCAAAAGTTCGGAATCTCCGATATTCGAGGTATTGCCTACATCCCAGGCCCTACAGGACCGGAGAAGCCATTGGATCCTCGGTTTGGCGGTGTCCTGCCTTATTTCCAGGGTGAAATACAAACTTATGATAAAAGCGGTAATCCATACTATCAGCCTGACCCGAATAATCCACGAGCTAAATTAAATGTCAAATACACCATTTATTATGACTCGGATTTCTACAATGCCGATTTTCGAGATTTGTGGGGCAAGGATGTCAATAAGCAGGGCCGTGATGACTTAGGCCGATATAAAGCGGAACTCAACGCGAATTTTATTCATCTCTACGATTGGAATACGGACCGCAGGTTTCGTAATCACGATCCATTTCTCAAATACGCCAAAAACTTGGGTATGAATGTTACCATTCCTATCTCCAATTATATCTATGAAATAATGTGTGGGAGTAACCCGGACGTTCCCCAGCAGGATTGGCCGAAGTATGTAAAGCAACTATTTGATGATATCTATGAGGGGTCCTTAAATCCCGATCCAGCCGCTGGTGTCCTGAAGATCTTTAATGAATTCGATGTGAGCCAATGCAAAAGAGCTGATTTGGTCGCTCAGGTCGCTTTGTATTGGAAAGAACTGGAAGATGAACTGGCGGTCCCCGACCGCAATCGGTTGCCGGTCATTTTCCCTGTCACCTTCGGGATCAAGCATGACCTTGCTGGCGGCGCGGTTCTGGACGCTTTTAACGCGATCCTCGCCGAGCCAAGGCTGGGCTTGGCGTTCTGGAAAGCGCGCGTCATTTATGCGACCAATCCTTTCAATGATGGCCCTTTCATGAGGGAATGGATCGATCATCAGCTTCCCGCGTGGTTCATGGGCCATAATATTCCAACCGATACGCCGGTCATGTTCACTGAATACGGGCGTAGCTCAGATGAATCCAGTCCCCCCAATGAAGCCGGTCAGGCAGCATGGGTTAAGCGCCAGTTCCAGTCCATGTGGCAACCCGCCAAGCCTGTGAATTTCCTGGGCGCCTGTGCCTTCGTCAACCAGTACCGCTTCTGGCTCGACGCGCCTGAACCCAACTTCGCGCTCATGGATTTCAATCGTGGGGGTGGCGCTTGGAATCAGCCGGCGGCAATGTATGTCCAGACTGAGAAATATCAGAACCCCAATGCGCTAATAGGGCAGAAATGGGATGCCAGCTACCAGGTCGGCCCACAGAAGCCGAGGCCCGCTTACTGCGAATTAGCGCGCGTCTACGGTGCTCCACCCTCGGGTGACTGTCCATAACAACGATGGTCAGCAAACTTGAAGGATTGTTAACGCAGTTTGCGGCGCGCTGGGGTTGGGATGAACCTCAGCGTAATGCGCAGAACCGCTATATCTTTGCGCGGGGTGGCGGGTTGCCTGCATATTACCCGGCTTCAGACCGGTAACCGGATTTGCCTGGCAGGTCATCTTGAGTCACTGCTGGAAGATGCCTCTACTACAATACAATTCTGCGCAAGCATTGAGTTGAGTAGGTTCAGAGAAGCAGGGGGAAGTTTTTAGCGCCTGTTTAGAATCTCCGGAGTAAACCTGCGCCGCCTGTAGTGTTCATCACGGCGTGACAATGGGTAGAAGATACGCGCCTATGCCAACCTCAATGCCCTTCTATTTTGGCGCGCAAACTGTCGAGTACGCCCTTGAACGCCTCTTCGTTATGGGGATTGAGGTCGCTTAATGTCTGGTGCGCTTCGTAGACGATGCGGGTCAAGTCGTTCTTGCACGGACCCTCGATGTCCAACTGTTGCAAGGTCGCAGTGATAGTTTCGCCCGTATCACGGATATTGAAAATCTCGTAGAACCCCATGCTGTCCATGACTTGATTGACATCAGGGTTGGTGGACAGCAAAGTGGTCTTATTCGCGAAATGCTGGCGGTTGAAGTTGGCAATTTTCGCCAGTAAACCTAGACTGGTGCTGTCAATGGAATGAGTCTCGGTCAGATCAACCACGATATCCTCGTAGTCGGCGCGCGCAAATAAGGCGTCCAGGAAATCCCCCAGAGCACAGCCCATGGTATAGCGCACATCGCCAACCAGTTTCAGGATATAGATATTGCCCTGTTTGACGTAGAATGCGGCCCCCGAATTCATAGTCAAATCATCCTCTTGATCAGTAACAGGGTGATATCGTCCGGCAACGAACCTGCTTCATCTAGCCCTAGCGCTTGAATCAGATTTTCAATAGTCAATTCGGTGTGACTGATCAGATCCAATAAAAATGCCTGCTTATCGCGCAGTGTGGTCTGCGGTAGAGTTTCCAGGATACCATCCGAGATGAAAGCCATGGTAAAGCTCGGCGGTAACTGCATCGACTCATTTTGGTAGTTGGCGAAATCGAACAGGCCGATAGGCAAACTTTTCTTGCCGACATAGTGGGCTTCTTCGCCATCGAACAGGATCGGGAAAGGGAATTGGCCGCCGCTGCTATACCGGAGTTGGTTGCTCGACCAGTCGATTACACCATAAAACATGGTCAGATACTTGTCCATGTGGCAACTGAAGATTTCCCGGTTCAGCCGGCCCAATGTTTCTGCAGGATTGAGGATACCCTTATCGCGGTTTTGCCGGCGCAGTTCCCGGTAGCGGCCGATATAACTCTTGAGCATCACTGTTACGAAAGCCGATGAGACTCCGTGCCCGGAGACATCGGCGATATAGAAACCGAGATGATCGCCGTCAATAGCGAAATAGTCTACAAAATCACCGCTGAGATATTGCGAAGTCAGCAGATGACGGCTGAAGCGGTAGTTGCGGTACAACTTATTGTTTTCCGGTAGCAATTGAAACTGGATGCGCCGTGCCGCTGCTTCATCTTCCTGTAGTTGCCGCACAGTTTGTTGCAATTGTTCATTGACTGCTTCCAGGTGTTCGCGGTGTTCGCGGTTTTCCCGGCGCAGCCGGGCGCGTTCTAGCGCATGGCCGATAGCGTGCTCTAGCACCGCCATATCTTCAATTGGCTTGGTGACGTAGTCCCAGGCGCCGAGCTTGAGTGCCTGAATGGCGTCGCTCATCCCGCCCATTCCGGAAACCACCAGAATCGGCAGGTCAGCAAATTCGCGGGTCACCGCGGCTAGCACCTGCAAGCCATCCATTTCTGGCATGCGCAAGTCACACAGGACCAAGTCAGGATGCTCGCGGCGAATCAGCTCAACACCTGTCCGGCCATCACCTGCCTGGATGACCTCAAAGCCACTGTCTTCCAGGTAGGTCGCGAGGATTTCACGGACCATCGGCTCATCATCGATGGTCAAAATACGCACGGCTGGGGTACTCATGGCCGGTTCTCTCGCAGGACCAGCTCCCGCACCGCCGCCGCCAAGGGTGCCATATCACTTAGAGGTTTTTGGTAAACGCAGGCATTATCTAAACCCATGGTACGCAGGTCTTCGGGTAGGCTATAGTTGGACGAACCCGTGTGGATTAGAAAATCCATGTCAGGGCACAAGCGGTGCAGGGTGCGGATTGCTGTGTTGCCGTCCATATCCGGCAGGCGCAAGTCCGTGATACAAACCCGGCAGTGGCTGCCATCCAGCAGCCAACGCAGCGCGGGGGTCACGGCTTCGAAGGCTGCTACTCGCAACCCCTCATCCTCCAAGTAAGCTTTAAGATTTTCCCGGATCATTTCCTCATCATCGATGATTAACACCCAACCTGTCATGATAACGCTCCCCGGTCCAGGGGTAGACGGATGCTGAAACAAGCGCCCTTGCCTGGCTGGGATGTTACAGATAGCCGGCCCCGGTGCTGTTCGGTCACGATGAAATAGGATACCGATAACCCCAGGCCGGTCCCTGCGCCAACTTCCTTGGTAGTGAAGAACGGCTCAAAAATTCGTTTAAGGGTTTTTTCATCTATCCCAGGGCCGTTGTCAACTACTTCGATGAGGGCCCAACGTGATTCATAGCGGGTTCGCAAGAGGATCGTGGGTGAGGGTACGCTATCCGCGGCCATGGCCTGGGCAGCGTTCTTGAGCAGATTGAGAATCACTTGCTCGATTTCGGTCTTATCGCAATGCACAACACCTAGGCGGGGATCGAAGTCGCGTTGAATGTTAATGTGCTTGAAATCATACTTCTTTTTTAGATCATAATCGCTAGCGGCCAGTCGCAGTACGGTTTCCAGTAAATCCTCGACATTGACGGGCACAAAGCGCGATTCGCTGCGGCGGCTGAACGATAACATATCGGCGACGATTTTAGCCGCGCGGGCGCCGGCTTCCCGGATGCCTTCCAGAAAATGCAGAACGCGGCGCTGTTCCAGGTAACGATTGAGCCGGTTTAGGTCGATGCCGATGGCTTCGGCAGTGGCTCGATTTTGCGGCATGGCGGGATCAATGCGCCGCAGGATATTTTGACTACCTTGCAGGATCGCACCCAATGGATTATTGATTTCGTGCGCCATGCCGGCGGCCAGTCCGCCGACTGACAGCATTTTTTCCGTCTGCACCATCATGGATTCGATTCGGACCCGGGCAGTCACGTCATCAACCCGGATGACTGCGCCGCTCGCGCTGTCCGCTATTAGAGGATAGACCATGACATCGGCATAATGCATTTCGCCTTGATCTTCAAGTGTCATGCGTGGGGTCTTGATCGGGTGGCCCAAATGGATCGCCTGGCGGATCTGTTCAAATTGACTTTCCAGTTGTGGAAACAGCTCGCCGAAGAACCGGCCTTGGGCTGTTTCCCAGGAGACGCCGCAGGCTTGTTCAGCCGGTTGGTTGATCACGGTGATATATCCCCAGGGATCGACGCCGATCAGCACCGACGGCATGGAGTCGATGATGTTCTTGAGGTAGAGGCGCATGCGTGCGACCTCTTCCTTAGCCTGTTTTTGCTCGGTGATATCGATAGAGACGCCCAACACCGCAGTTTCGCTGAAGCCCGGCTCGTTGAATGGGATCTTGATCGTTTGCAAGGTGCGGATGTGACCTGTGTGGTCGGTGAAGCATTCCTCAGCAATTTGTTTCGATGCGCCGCTTTCAATGACCTCGCGATCATCAGCCAGCATCCGTTCCGCCTCTGCGTCAATGCCATGCACGGTGCGTTGAGAGTGATTGACCAGTTCTTGGACGGTGAGCCCGTAGGCGGCTGCGGTCGCTTGATTGGCCAATAGGAAGCGTCCGTGGCGGTCCTTAGCGAAAATCATGTGAGGGACCAGGTCGATGATTTGGCGTAGACGTATCTCGCTTTCACGTAGCGCCGCTTCTGCCTTGATCTGCTCGGTGATATCGGTGCCGGTACCACGATAGCCGAAAAATTCGCCTTGCTCATCGTGGATGGGTTTGCCGCTAATCTTTAGGTAGCGGTCCGCGTTGTGCCGGTTGCCAATACCGGTGCGATAGACAAAATCACGAAATGGCAAGTTTTTTGCTAATGTATCTCGATGTTGACGCCATTTTTGGCGATCGGCAGCAGATTCGATGGTCGCTATCTCCCACCGGGTGCGGCCAAGGACGTATTGCGGGGCGATACCTGTTAGCGCATAGAAGCGTTCGGATAGATAGGTGAACTGCAGATTTTTGTTCATTTCCCAGATCCAGTCGCTGGCTGCCTCAGTGACGTCGCGAAAGCGCGCCTCGCTTTCGCGTAACGCGGATTCTACCTGTTGGCGTTCGCTGAGTTCGCGTTGCATCTCCTGGTTCCGGTGTGTGATCCGTTGCCGCAGCATCCAGGACCATAAGAGGGAGGCAATCATGGTCAGAACCATAGGTATTGAAATCCACAGGCTTAGGCAGAATATGTCGGGAGGTGCATCAGTTGCGCTGACGGCTGTTGAGAATGATGCATGATTATTTTCAGCCGCTACGGTACTGGCGATGCTATCGATAGCAATGATGGCGAGCAGCGCGAAACACCGCGCCAGCCACGGGCCCATGAATCGGCGATTGGGAACAGCGGGTGGTTTCCGCGGCAATGGATGGTGTAATGGATGTGGCTGGTCGGGCATGATGACTAACGATAGCGGGTTGAAGCGCTATGATAAAACCATTTTGCAGAAACTGTGGGTCAATCGCTTTCAGTTAATCATGCCGGGTCATTAGTAGGCGTGTTCACGGTACTAAGCGAGACCTGAATCAGACTGAATGCCCACGATGAATTTATCTTGTGCCAGAATAAATAAACCTGCTAGGAACTCAATTTATTTTAGTGGGCATAAAAAAGGCGGCCCGAGGCCGCCCTTACTTTGACCAGTGCCCCGGTTCAGCCGGGTCTTGTAGCGATAAATTATTGCAGTCCTTGAATATAAGACGAGACTGCCTTGATTTCCATGTCAGTCATCTTGCCAGCGATGCTACGCATCATCTGACCTGCGTCATTGGCGCGTTCCATGGCGCGGAAGGCTTTGAGTTGGATTTCGGCATACTCCGCATGCTGTGCAGCGACTGCCGGGAACTTCGCCGCTGGATTGCCCGCACCGGTAGGACCATGGCAAGCCATGCAGGCGGAAACGCCACTGGTCAGATTTCCGCCACGGAAAATCGCTTCACCTGCCGGAGCCAGTGCCGGGTCAGCAGCACTACGGGTGATTTGCTGCGAGGCGAAATAAGCTGAAAGGTCTTCCATATCTTGGGGACTTAATGGCGCGACCATGCCGGCCATAATCGGATTGGCTCGGGCGCCGCTCTTGTAATCCTGCAGTTGCTTGAGCAGGTAATCAGCGCTTTGCCCTGCTAGTTTGGGATATTGGGGATTGACACTGTTGCCATCCGCGCTATGGCAGGCTGCGCAAGTGGTGGACTTCGCCTTGCCCGCGGTAGCATCGCCCGCAGCCAGCGCGGTGGTCGCAGAACCGAACAATGCGCATGTCGCGGCGATTACAACAAATTTTTTCATTTTTTAAAGGCTCCTGTACGATGACGGAATTCGGTTCAGGCGACCTGCCGCCGGTATGAATGAGATCTAACGTAAACCGGCGGCCGAGCCTTGCTTGATCACGGCGGAACCGGTATTGGTTTGATCGATCCCAGCCTGCGAAAGCAGCGGTTTTATATATCAGTTTCGGCCTTTAAGTTCAATGAAAAACCCTGACAAGCATGTCCCTTTTGCTCCAGCGACTGAAGCAGTCAATCGTTATCGAACAGTGCATTTTTTAAATAGTGTCAATGAGTTCGGGAGATTATTGCCCGATACTGGCCGGGAGGTTGCCTTTGCCGGGCGCTCGAATACGGGCAAATCCAGTTCCCTCAACCTTCTGACCAGTCAGCGCCAGCTTGCCCGGGTCAGCAAGACCCCTGGGCGCACGCAGATGATTAACTTCTTCGAAGTGGAGCCGGATCGCTATCTGGTCGACTTGCCCGGCTATGGCTATGCCCGCGTGCCTGAGGCGATGCGCCGCCACTGGGGGGCATTATTGGAGCGCTACCTGCGCGAGCGGCAAGCACTGCGTGGCCTCCTGCTCGTGATGGACATTCGCCATCCGTTGACCGGCCTGGATCAGCAAATGCTAGATTGCTGCATTGCTCGTGAACTGCCAACACATATTTTGTTGACCAAGGCCGATAAATTGAGCCGGGGTGCAGCACAGTCCGTATTGCAACAGGTGCGAAAGGCATTGCGGACCAGTTATCCACGAGCGACTGTCCAATTGTTTTCGGCAATGACCCGCCACGGTGTGGAAGAAGCCCATGCACGATTAGATGAGTGGTTGGGGTATTGAGATATCAGGTGGCGGGTATCGGATATTTGTGTGGAACCTGATGCCTGCCTGATACCTTCTTCATCCACCCTGGACCGATGGCGGATCGGGAGCTGCCCGCCATCCCTCTGCGAGTAGCCGCGCTTGCAATGCCTGGCTGACTAGTTGGCCGATTCGTTCCAGAAACAGTGTCCCTACTCCGGGATGAAAGCGGTTAGGATCGCCACTACCTACAGCCAGTAAACCACGCCATTGGTTGCCATCTAGGGGAATAAGTGCTGCCGAGACAGCGTGATAGGCGCTATCGCCGAACAGGGCAGCGGCTTGTTCCAGACTCAACCGGCCGCACTGAGGACGACCTGCGCGAAAGATCTCATCGAATAGCCCTACTACGTCCGGCCGTAGCAATTCTTCAACTTCGCTTAGACCCACCGTGGGCGGCACCGCCAGGCATAGGGCGACACAGTCGGCTTTAAATTCTTCACGCAGGATCGCTTTGACGCCGTGTAGCAGCTCATCCAGGCCGCCTCGTGCATCAAGCAACCCAAGCGCCAATCGTTGCACTCGTTCGGCCAGCCGGTCATTGTCCCGGGCAATGTTGACCAGCTCTATCAATTTGTCGTGCAAACGTTGCACATGCTCCCGAAGCAACCGGTTTTGGTATTCTAATAGTGATACGGCCGGCCGGCAGGGATGGGGGATGCGCAGTTCTTCGGCCAGTTCGGGATGATCGGTGAAAAATTCAGGATGATCGCGCAGCCAGGCAACTGCCTTTTGTTCAAAGTCTGGCGTCCCCAAGGTTTTCAGTGCGTCCTGTTCCTCACTCACAGCACGATCCACCCTTCAAATACAGTTGCGGCCGGCCCGGTCATCGTCACGGATTCACCCTCGCCGGTCCAGTGAATCTCCAATTCGCCACCGGGTAGTTTTACCCGGACGTTTGGGTATAGCCGGTTCCATAGTTGCCCCACAACGGCTGCCGCACAGGCGCCGCTGCCACAAGCCAGTGTTTCACCCGCGCCGCGCTCAAACACGCGCAAGCGGATGTGGTTTGGATCAACAATTTGCATGAAGCCGACATTTGCACGTTTGGGGAAACGGCTATGCTGTTCGAGCAATGGTCCCAAATGCGCGACCGGGGCTTGGGCAACATCGTTGACTATTACGACGGCATGCGGGTTGCCCATCGACACGACGCCAATCTCAAGTTCCATGCCATCAACGGTGATAGCATAGCGCAGGGCGCGCTCCGTGGCGAAGAATGGAACATCGGCCGGTTCCAATCGGGGCGGACCCATATCTACCGTGACTTGGCCATCGGATAGGAGGCGCAGTTGTAGCAAACCGGCTAGGGTTTCGACACACAGTTCATTTTTTGAGGTTAGGCCCTGGTCATGAACGAAGCGGGCAAAACACCGGGCGCCATTGCCGCATTGCTCAACTTCGCTACCGTCAGCGTTGAAGATGCGGTAGCGGAAANNGAAATCGTTGCCGAGTCCGTGCATTTTAGTGAACTTAAGAATCATGATATTGTTTCAATATTCATATTATTGATCTAAAAATGTTTTTACAATTTTTCTGTTGCCAATGCTAGGACTCCTAGATCAGTACCTCAACACAAGCCGGGTGACTAAGAAATCTTGCTGGGCTGGCGCTCAGACCATAAGCGCCTGATTGAAAGACTACAATCAGATCGCCAACCTCAGCCTTTGCCAATTCCATCCGGTCTGCCAGTATATCGAGCGGTGTACACAAGGGTCCTACCACCGACACGACTTCCCGTTCAGTGCCGGCCACCCGGTTGCCAACCACTACCGGATAATTTTTGCGCACGACTTGACCAAAATTGCCTGACACGGCCAAGTGGTGATGCAGGCCACCATTGGTTATTAGAAAAGTGTGGCCGCGCGATACCTTGCGATCTACGACTTCAGTGACATAAATACCCGCCTCACCGACCAGATAGCGTCCTAGTTCTAACACCACATGGGCTTCGGGCAACTGCTCCTTGATCTGTGGCAGCCAATGCTCCAGATTGGCCGCGACGGGCTCCAGATCCAGTGGCGTATCGCCAGGGAAATAGGGGATACCGAAACCGCCGCCGATATTCAGTATTTGTACCGGCGATGGTGCATCTATCGCTAGCCGCAACGCCAGCTCAAACGTGCGGTCGTGGGCATCGATAAGCGCCTCCGAGCGCAGGTTTTGCGAACCGCTGAAAATATGAAAACCACGAAAGTTTAGATCTAACTGCTTGATTCGTTTTAGCAGCATTGGCGTCTGCTCAGCATCAACTCCAAATGGCTTAGGTCCGCCGCTCATCTTCATTCCAGATGCTTTCAACTCAAAATCTGGATTCACCCGCACTGCAACCCGCGGTTGTTGGCCCTGTTCGTACCCCAGTTGAGCCACCCTTTCTAGCTCCCCGGCAGATTCCAGATTAATGGTGATGCCTGCTGCAATCGCTGCTGTCAACTCAAGCGGACGCTTGCCAGGGCCGGCAAAGCTGATTTCAGCCGGGTCCATGCCGGTATCTAGCGCAACGGATAATTCACCGAGCGAAGCCACATCCAGGCCATCTACCAAATTAGCTAGATGCTGCACTACTGCTGGCATCGGATTTGCCTTGACAGCGTAGTGCAACTGGATAGCGGAAGGCAGCCGGTTGCGTAGAAGAGCAATCCGTTCATCCAGCAATCGGCGATCATAGGCGTAAAATGGAGTTTGTCCGGCTCGCGTTACCAATTGCGTTAAGGGAATGCCGCCAATGTGCAGACAATCATTAATAATTGGAAACTGGCTCATTGGCCAGTGGGTGGGACGAACGGTACTCATGAGTTTCTGCCTTATGATCTTTAGCCATTAATTCTTATTGAAAGTCGAGCAGATCTTCTGCCCTGTGAATCTCTGCGGCCTTATTGGATCAAGGAATTGCGTCTTAATCAACGGTTGGACAAGGGATTGAGCGTTTTGCCATTTGCCGCCGGGCCTATTGGGATCGGCCGGACAAGCGGTAGATAAGTAATTCCACTATAATTTTAAACAAACATTGCTATAGTCATTTAAAAAATGCATATGTTAATATATTGAGATTAATAAAGCGATCTCATCGGAATTTGGTTACCTGCTTTATTTATGGAAATAATTATGAAGCTAACTATCAGATTGTATAAGCTGTATAAATTATTGGGTTTACTGCTTTGTCTTTGGTCAGGTATTGCCACCACGGCATATTCCCAGGAGTGGATTTATACTGTCCGTCCTGGTGACAATTTATGGAATATTGCCGCTGATTATCTGACCCGCATGGATTACTGGCAGCGCTTACAGACGCTGAACCAAGTTGCTGATCCGCAACAGCTACCGCCGGGGATGAAACTCCGTATCCCTGTTACTTGGCTGAAGGGTCAACCTACGGCAGCCCGGGTTCTCAGCGTACAAGGCACCGCAGAGGTTAAGATTGCTTTTACCGGTCAAACGATGATGGTCACTGCTGATTTGTTGTTGCACAGTGGTGACGAAATTCGTACTGGTTCCGACGGTAACGTGAATGTGGAATTTGGCGATGGCTCCCGGCTGTTAGTGCAAGCCAATAGTCTCCTGGTTATGGATACCTTGAGTGCCTATGGTGATGCTAATATGGTGGACACTCGTCTCCGTTTGCAACAGGGCCGCGTAGACAACCAGGTTATACGCCGCCGGAGTTCCCGTACCCGCTATGAAATTCTTACGCCTGCGGCCACCTCGGCCGTGCGTGGCACGCGCTATCGGTTGAGTATGGATGCTGGTGACGCAACCGCACGCACGGAAGTATTGGAAGGTGCGGTAGAATTCCGTGGCACGCGCAAAATCCGAACCGTGACCGGCGGATTTGGCGCGCTGGCTGAAATCGGAAAACCGCCCGCAGCGCCTGTGCCGTTGCTGCCGCCGCCGGTGGCCGCTGACTTGCCTCCGGTCGTAACGCATTCACCCATTCAATTGAGCTTTCCCGCCCTCAAGGGCGCAGCTGCTTATCGCGCGCAAATTGCGCCGACTGCGCAGTTTGAGACCTTATTGTTCGATGCGGTCTCGGTGAATCCAGTTGTACGCGGCCCTGATTTGCCAGATGGCGATTATGCATTGCGCATTCGCGGCATTGATGCTAGAGGATTGGAAGGGCATGATGCCGATCATCGTTTCCGCCTGCATGCCCGTCCTGAACCGCCGTTTCTCATCAAGCCAGCCGATCAAAGTGCTGTCCTGGAACATGCCTTGGTTTTCGAATGGGCGGAGCCGCAGAATGCAGTGGCTTATCATGTTCAATTGGCTGAGGATGAGCACTTCAAAACATTAGTGTTCGATCTGCCGGAGTATGCCAAATCAAGCTTGACTCCAGATCAGACGCTGGAGCCCAAGCGCTACTTCTGGCGGGTGGCGACTCAAGATGCGGCTGGCAGGATAGGCCCATTCAGCGATCCGCAATTTTTCAGGTTGCAAGCGACGCCAAAGCTGCAAGCGCCGGAAGTCACTGCTGGCACCATGACGTTTCGCTGGAGTGCGGGTTTGCCTGGCCAGCAGTATCAATTCCAACTGGCCAAAGACTTTCAGTTTGAAACAGTGATTGTCGATCAACGGGTGTCTGAGCCGAAATTGACCGTCTCCCGGCCCGAATCTGGCTTTCTTTACTTGCGGATGCGGGCTATTGACGCCGATGGTTATGTGGGACCCTATAGTCCAGCACAGCGCATCGACGTTCCACCGGCGACCTATTGGCCGTTTGCGATTCTCCTGTTAATTCTAGCATTATGATTCAACTGTTTCGTTCCTATGAACATTTGTTCGAAAGAATAGGTTTGGCGCTAATGCTGGTGCTGCTGGCCTTCGTGCTGAACCAAACGGATTGGTTGAATCGCTGGAATTTGCTTTTCTACGACTGGAATCTGTCACATGGATCACGGGTGCCCGCCGAGGATATCGTCATTGTGGCCATTGATGAGCAGAGCTTGCGGAAACTAGGGCGCTGGCCATGGCCGCGCCACATTCACGCTGAGCTGGTGCGCAAACTTGCCGCATCTGGGGCGAAGGCGGTGGCATTGGATATCGTGTTTGCCGAACCCGATGTTGCCCATCCTGCGGCCGATAGGGATCTGGCCTCTGCACTGGCTGATTATGGCCGAGCGGTGTTGCCGGTGCTCAACGAACAAACCCGGTTGAACGGCCCATTGATCGAAACGCTGCCGATTCCAGCATTGGCAAAAGCCGCTGCCCGGCTGGGACATGTCGACGTGGAATTAGACCCGGACAGTATTGCCCGTGGTATCTATCTGAAAGCCGGGCTTGGTTCGCCACGCTGGTCAACCTTGACCTTGGCATTGCTGGAGATGGTGGATCCCAGCCGCTGGCAAACACTGCCTGGTCAGCATAATGTGCCAGCAGGTCCGGTATTTTCCAAGTCATGGCAGCGTGATTACCACATTCTGATTCCCTTTGCTGGTCCATCCGGGCACTTTCAGCGGGTGTCCTATGCCGATGTACTGCAGGATGGTTTTGCGTCGGCTGCGTTTTACGGCAAGTGGGTGCTGGTTGGCGTCACTGCCGCTGGTTTGGGAGATGCATTGCCCACCCCCGTTTCTGGACAAGCGCAACCGATGCCGGGTGTGGAGTTCAACGCCAATATCCTCGATGCCCTGCTGCGAGGGATGTTGATCCAGCCGCTCTCTGATAATAGCGCTCTCCTGTTGACCGGGATATTAGTGTTGCTGCCATTGGTTATGTGTGCAGTTTGCCCGCCACGTTGGACGCTACCCTTGTCAGGGTTGATATTGTTATTGACGCTCGTTGTCAGCTTTGGACTCTTGCAGATATTGCATCGCTGGTTCCCGCCGGTGGCGGCGCTGGTGGTGCAAGGGCTGAGCTGTCTATTGTGGATGGGGTGGCGCTGGCAGCAGGCGAGGCATGCACTCCTTACAGAGCAGGAACGCACTCAGGTAGCCCTGCATTCCATTGATGACGCGGTCATCGTCACGGATGTGCATGGCCTCGTGGAGTACCTGAATCCCAGGGCAGAATCTTTGCTGGGCTGTGCGCAGACGGCGTTACAGGGTCAGCCGCTGGGAGCGATTTTCCACTTGGCCAATGATTCTGATGGCCGATACCCGCTTGATCTGGCTGCTTTATGCTTGGAGCAGAACCAATTGTCCCGGCTGCCCGAAAACGGTGTGCTGGTGAGCCGTAATGGACGGGAGTATACGGTGCGCGCTTCGGCGGCGCCTATCCGCGATCCGCAGGGGCAGGTGTTAGGTGCAGTCGTGGCGTTCAGCGATACTACCGAGGCCTGCCGGCTGACCGAACAGATGACGTACCAAGCCACTCACGATGCGCTGACGCAGTTGCCGAACCGGCATTTTCTTCAGGGCCGGCTTAAGCGCGCCATCATGCATGCGCGCCGTATCAGACAGAGTTTTGCGGTGCTATATGTGGGCTTGGATCATTTCAAGAAAGTGAACGATGGCTTGGGTCATACCGCAGGAGATACCTTGCTGCGTGCGGCGGCAGCCCGGTTGCTGGTCTGCGGACGTGGAGAGGACACCATTGCGCGATTGAGCGGTGATGAATTTGTTATTGTGCTGGAAAATCTATCCCAGGAAGAGCAAGCGGCTGTATTCGCACGAAAGATTCTGGAAGCACTTGCCCCTTGCTTCCAAATTGAGAGCCATGAATGCTTTCTCACCGCCAGCGTTGGCATCAGCTTGTTTCCCAAGGACGGTGAGGATGTGGAAACGCTTCTGAAGAATGCTGACATCGCGATGCACCGCGCTAAGGACGGTGGTCGTGATATGGTCGAATTCTACAGCCAGGACATGCACATCCGCGCTTTGGAGCGACTGACTCTGGAACAAAGTCTGCGCTACGCCCTAGTCCGCCAGGAACTGGAAGTCCACTACCAACCGCAGATGGATTTACGGCATGGCTGTATCATCGGGGTTGAGGCGTTACTGCGGTGGCGGCACTCCCAGCGAGGATTGATATCGCCAATAGAATTTGTGCCGCTGGCTGAGGAAACCGGTCTTATCGAAGGCATCGGTGAGTGGGTGCTGCGAACTGCCTGCAAGCAAGCCAAGGTGTGGCAGCAGGAAGGTTTTCCGCCGTTACGTATGGCGGTCAACCTCTCCCCCCGCCAGTTTTGGCGGCCCGGTATAGTTGAAATGATTGACCGGGTTCTGAGAGAGACCGGGTTGGAGCCTTGCTATCTCGATTTGGAGATTACCGAAGGGCTGCTCATGAAAGATGTGGAGGACAGTATTGCAATATTGCATGCGCTCAAGAGGATGGGTATACATCTGTCCATTGACGATTTTGGTACCGGCTATTCGTCTCTGAGCTATCTAAAGCGCTTCCCGATCGATCAATTGAAGATCGACAAGTCTTTTGTCAGCGATGTCACTATTAACCAGGATAATACCTCCATCGCCATGGCGGTCATCGCTATGGCGCACAATATGCGGCTCAAAGTGATTGCTGAAGGCGTTGAAAATCCGGCGCAATTAGCTTTTCTGCAAAAATATCAATGCGATGAAATACAAGGCTACTATTTAAGCCGTCCGGCCCCGGCGCAGCAAATTCGTGCGTTGTTACGGGGAGAATTATTAAGTGCGGCGTTGAAAGACCCGAACAGCCGGCGATTAGCCAGGTAGCTTGCGCTGGTATGGTTAGCACGGCTGCTTTCAACCGTGCCACTGTTGGCTTGTGGCGGAATATCACCGCAGGGGTGAAGTAGGTTCATTGAACGAAGGTTCGCAGATGGAATGGCCGGACAAAATCCAGTGGTGTCCGGCTGCCATGCAGAGCCTCAACCCGATACCGCCTTGCTGCGCTGAGGCGTGATGGCTATTACAGAACCGTCCACTCTCATGCTGAAGATGTTTTGCTGATTATCGCAATATCCGATGGTGCCTTGCTGCGCTATGCTCGCAATCTCAAAGTCCCCCGGTATGTAAAAACGGCATTTTGAAAGTCTGGCCGCCCGATCTTCAAAACCGGTAACTCCTAACGCCCTCCCAAAAGGAAGAGCGGATAATCCATTGCTTCGTAAAACGCTTTCTCTTTTGTGGAGAGAGTTGAAATTTTTTATCTAACATATTGATTGATATCGTCGAACCGTTCTCCCAGCCCGTAACCGGATCTGTTTCACAATGAATGAGCTTGCCTTATTTTCTGCCGATGCGGCTGAGCGCTTGCCGCTCAAAATTTTCACCGAAAAGGCATACCTGGATTATTCCATGTATGTCATTCTCGATCGAGCGTTGCCGCATATCGGCGATGGCTTGAAGCCGGTGCAACGGCGCATTGTTTATGCTATGTCCGAATTAGGACTGAACGCCGGAGCCAAACATAAAAAATCTGCTCGCACCGTCGGCGATGTGTTGGGCAAGTACCATCCCCACGGCGATTCTGCTTGCTACGAAGCAATGGTGCTCATGGCTCAGCCCTTCTCCTACCGTTATCCTCTAGTGGACGGGCAAGGTAACTGGGGTTCGCCGGACGATCCCAAATCCTTTGCTGCCATGCGCTATACCGAAGCGCGGCTGTCGCCGTTCGCACAAGTGCTGCTGTCCGAGTTAGGTCAAGGCACGGTGGACTGGACGCCCAATTTCGACGGCACACTGGATGAACCGGTGCTGCTGCCCGCCCGTTTGCCCAATCTGCTGTTGAACGGCGCGACGGGCATCGCCGTCGGCATGGCCACCGATATCCCACCGCACAATCTTGGCGAAATCGCTGCGGCCTGCGTCCTCCTGCTCGACCAGCCTGACAGTGATTTGAATGCCTTGTGTGAAATTATTCCCGCACCGGATTATCCGAGTGGAGCAGAAATCATTACCCCTCGTGAGGAACTCCGCAAGCTCTACCAAACGGGCAATGGCGGGGTACGGCTGCGTGCGCGTTTTGAGCGGGAAAACGGTGATGTGGTGATCACCGCCCTCCCGCATCAGGTCTCCGGGGCGCGGATCATGGAGCAGATTGCTGCGCAGATGCGCGATAAAAAATTGCCGATGGTCGAAGACTTGCGTGACGAGTCCGATCATGAGAACCCGACCCGGCTGGTGCTGGCATTGCGCTCCAACCGGGTGGATGTGGATTTGCTAATGGATCACCTGTTCGCTACCACCGATTTGGAAAAGAGTTATCGGGTAAATCTGAACATGATCGGCTTGGATGGCCGGCCTCAGGTTAAAAATCTCAAACAAATCATCGAAGAATGGTTGTGTTACCGGGTTATTACGGTGCGCCGGCGGCTGAAATTCCGCTTGAATCAGGTCGAACAGCGCCGGCACATTCTGGAAGGGTTATTGATCGCCTATCTCAACCTGGACGAAGTGATTCGCATCCTGCGTACTGAGGAGAAGCCCAAGCCCGTGCTGATTGCTCGCTTCCAGCTCTCCGATATACAGGCCGAAGCAATTCTAGAAACCAAGCTGCGTCATCTGGCCCGGCTGGAAGAAATGAAATTGCGCGGCGAACAAGAGCAATTGCGTAAGGAACAGGAGCAATTGCAGTTACTACTTAGTTCCGAAAAGCGATTAAAGACGCTGATCCGCAAGGAGATTCAGGACGACGCCAAACGTTATGCTGATCCACGCTGCTGCCGGCTGATCGAGCGGCGGGCAGCGCAGGCGCTGGATGAAACCAGCCTAACGCCAAGTGAACCCGTCATGGTCATATTGTCGCAGAAAGGCTGGGTGCGGGCCGCTAAAGGCCGAGAGATCGACGCTTCGGCACTCAGCTACAAGTCTGGTGATGGTTTTCTGGCTCAAGCGCAAGGGCGCAGCAATCAGCCGGTCGTATTTTTTGACTCGACTGGACGAACCTATACTTTGCCGGTAGCAGGGCTGGCCTCGGCACGCGGGTCCGGTGAACCGTTGACTGGCAAGCTCAGTCCTCCAGAGGGTGCTCGTTTTCTCCAGGTGCTGTTAAGCAATCCTGACGATCTCTACCTGTTGGCGACGGATGCCGGTTATGGGTTTATCTGTGCCTTTGACGATCTGCTGAGCCGCAATAAAGCGGGCAAAGCTGTGTTGACCGTACCGGAGGGGGCACAAATCCTGTCACCGCTGCCAATCACAGGATTGGAGACCGATCGGCTGGCTGCAGTGGGCAGCGGGGGACGGTTGCTACTGTTTCCAGTGAAGGATCTGCCGCGTTTACCAAAAGGTAAAGGTAATAAAATTATTGACTTGCCTGGTGAAGAGCGGTTAGTCGCTTTGACACTCACGCCGTTAGAACGGGGTTTGATTCTCACCGCCGGCAAGCGGGATATGAAGTTGAAGCCGGCTGATCTGGAAGGCTATATCGGCGAACGGGGGCGGCGAGGCAAGCCATTGCCGCGCGGTTTTCAACGAGTGGAGCGGGTAGCCGCGGGGGAATAAGCGAGATTTGGCATGAGGCATTGAAATCAAGGTCTCTTCAAAAGATAGCGCGCATAAAAAAAGCCGGGATTCCATGAACCCGGCTAAAAACCACCAAAGGAAGGTGTGAAGAAGAACATCTGAACGATGTGGGGCATAGATTAGTTGAAATGTTGCACTGCGTCAAGCAAATTGATGCATGCACAAAAAATTTTTTGCGGCGCAATAAAAAAAGCCAGGACTATTAGGATAATCCCGGCTAAAGAACCACCAAAGGAGGATTTGGAGGACAACATTCTTGATGAATGTTGCATTGCAGTATAGGGGTTATATTGCACTGCGTCAAGCAGATCGCAACACAATTTTTCCTAGTTGTGCAGCAGTCAGTAACCGCTGATGGGCAGCGGTTGCCTGATCCAATGGAAATACTTGATCAATCGCTGGCTTAATGCGATGTTTATTTATAAAGCGCAGCATTTGCGCAAATTCGTCCGGCGATCCCATAGTGGAGCCAATAATGTGTGCCTGCCGGAAAAACAACCGTACCATGTCCAGTCCCGGTGGGTTGCCTGCCGTTGCGCCATAGACTACCAGCCGTCCGGCTGGTTTCAGCACGGAGAAACAACCTTTAAAAGACGGACCGCCCGTACCATCGATGACCACATCGACGCCGCCCGTCAATTTGGCGAGTTGTTTATCCCAGTCATCTGCCCGGTAGTTGACGCCGCCGGCCGCACCCATTTGCTGAGCCTGTTCCAATTTCGCCTCATCACCGCTGGTGACAAAGACCTGGGCGCCTAGCGCTGTTGCCCATTTCAAGGCAAAGGTTGCTACGCCGCCGCCGATGCCGGTGACTAGCACAGTTTCGCCAGGTTGCGTTACCGCCTGGGTCATCAGTGCCCGCCAGGAAGTTAGACCCGCCAGCGGGATGGCTGCTGCCTGTTCCCAGTTCAAGTGGGCCGGCTTAGCAAAGACATGACTGGATGGAACACACAGATATTCAGCGAATGTACCAGGGTCTGGCATCCCCAATACCCGGAAAGCGGGACTGGGAAAGCGTGGATTGCTGCCCCAGTCGTAAGCTGGATAAATCACGGCCTCCTGACCCAATAGATTGGCGGGCGCACCGGGGCCAAGTTGATCTACGACTCCCGCACCATCTGAACCCATGCTGCAGGGCAGGCGAATGCCAGGATACTGGCCGAGCGTAATCCAAACATCGCGGCGGTTGAGCGCCGAGGCATGGAGACGGATGCGAACCTGGCCTGGACCCGGTTTTGGCAGAGCGATATCTTCGATACTGAGCTGTTCGGGACCGCCGAGCTGGCGGAGAAGGACGGCTTTCATAAGCTGAATTCCTGCGTCGAAGTTGGAACGGTAAGGGCAATTGATTGCGGGCAGTCATTCACTTCCCGTCAAAATGTTCTACGTTTATGGGGACGAGTTTAGCCGGATTGATCAAACCTTGCCGGTATAGGCTCATTGAAAGACCGGCCCCTGCAAAATGTCGTAACTTTACATATACTTAAGAGTTATTGAAAACGACCGCAACCGGTGGCGTCGAATGCCAGAGGTTCGATTCCATTCCTCCGGATGGCCGGTTATTCCTCACCACTAGACGATTGCGAAGAGACGCATACGATGACTGACCAGCCTATCAACATGACACGCCCGTTGGACCTAACGCATGAGAAGCGCAATGTTGGCCCGCAACGTATCCAGCGGCCAATCTACGCAGATCTGCTGCCGACCTGTAATAACGCCTGTCCGGCGGGCGAGAACATCCAGGCCTGGCTGACGCACGCTCAGGCTGGCCGCTTCAAGGAAGCTTGGCAGAGCCTGACAGAAAACAACCCGATGCCGGCGATTCATGGCCGGGTGTGTTACCACCCCTGCGAAAGCGCTTGTAACCGGGGCAAGCTGGATTCCTCAGTCAGCATCCACGCGGTCGAGCGTTTTCTCGGCGATTTGGCTTTGCAGGAGAATTGGCAGTTTGAGATCACCGCGCCACCTACGGGCAAGCGGGTGCTTGTGGTCGGCGCAGGCCCCAGCGGTTTGTCCGCCGCCTATCACCTGGCGCGGATGGGCCATGAAGTGGAAATCCATGAAGCCGGGCCGATGGCCGGTGGCATGATGCATTTCGGTATTCCTGCCTACCGGTTGCCGCGTGATGTGCTGGATGCCGAGGCCAAGCGCATCGAGAACATGGGGGTGAAGATCGTTCTCAACCATCGGGTTGATGATCTGTTGGCGGAGAAACGGGAAGGCGATTTCGACGCGATCTTCGTCGCGGTTGGCGCCCATATCAGCAAGCGCACCGATATCCCATCCCGCGATGCTGGTAAGATGCTCGACGCCATCAGCTTTCTCAAGGAAGTGGAAACCGGCAATGCCCCCCAGCTGGGCCGGCGGGTTGCTATTTACGGTGGCGGTAACACGGCAATGGATGCCGCCCGCGTCGCTAAACGGCTGGGCTACGAGCCGTTGATTATCTACCGCCGCGACCGCGCCAATATGCCGGCTCATGAATTTGAAGCCGACGAGGCGCTAGAAGAAGGCGTCAAGATCCATTGGTTGCGCACGATCAAGAATATTGAGGAAAACCAATTTACCGTCGAAGTGATGGAAGTGGACGAAAAAGGACGGCCGCGTCCCACGGGCCGGTTCGAGACTTTGGAAGCTGACGCATTGATCATGGCGCTAGGACAGGACGTGGACACCAGCTTCATGCAAAAGGTGCCGGGTGTCCAGTTCAAGGCCGACGGTGTGGTCATCGTCGATGACCAGATGATGACTGGCAGTCCAGGATTGTTCGCTGGCGGCGATATGGTGCCCTCCGACCGCACGGTGACCATTGGTGTGGGCCATGGCAAGAAAGCCGCCCGCAACATTGACGCCTGGCTGCGCGGCGAATCCTACGTGAAACTGCCTAAGCATGATCTAGCGACTTTTGACAAACTGCATGTCTGGTATTACACCGATGCGGCCCAGCGCCCGCAGGGCCATCTGGACATGAAGGTCCGCCAGAGTAGTTTCGAGGAGGTAGTTGCCGGCCTGGGTCCCAAGGAGGCTGTCTATGAGGCCAAGCGTTGCCTGTCCTGCGGTAACTGCTACGAATGTGATGGCTGCTTCGGTGCGTGCCCTGAGGATGCGGTGATCAAGCTGGGACCCGGTAAGCGTTACCGCTATAACTATGATCTATGCACTGGTTGTGCAGTGTGCTTTGAGCAATGCCCCTGCCACGCCATTGAGATGATCCCGGAACCGGCGGCCGAGGCGTAATTATCCGCAATTCATCCTCACCCCCGACCCCTCTCCCGGTGGGAGAGGAGAGCGCATGGTGATCAAAAACCACCTGCCCGCCCCATCCAAGCGGGCCAAGAGAGAAGCACAAAATGACTGAACGGCAAGTTACCACCATTGACGGTAATGAAGCGGCGGCTTACGTCGCCTACCGGGTTAACGAAGTCTGCACCATTTACCCCATCACCCCATCTTCCACGATGGCTGAGCTGGCGGATCAGTGGGCTTCGGAAGGTGTGAAGAATATCTGGGGCAGTGTACCTCTGGTCATGGAGATGCAAAGCGAAGGCGGCGCAGCCGGTGCGGCGCACGGCGCATTGCAGACCGGGGCGCTGACCACCACGTTCACTGCCTCGCAGGGACTCATGTTAATGATTCCCAACATGTACAAGATTGCTGGCGAGCTGACATCGGCGGTGTTCCACGTTGCTGCCCGTTCCTTGGCCACGCAGGGCCTGTCAATCTTCGGCGATCATCAAGACGTGATGGCGGTGCGCCCGACGGGCTTTTGCTTGCTGGCCTCGGGTTCGGTGCAGGAAGCGCATGATATGGCGCTGATCGCTCAGGCCGCTACCTTGGAAGCACGGGTGCCCTTTATCCATTTCTTCGATGGCTTCCGTACTTCGCATGAGGTCAATAAGCTCACGCTGCTGTCGGATGACGATATCCGGGCAATGATCCGTGATGATTTGGTGCTAGCGCATCGCACCCGGGCGCTGAATCCGGACCGGCCGTTTATTCGCGGCACTGCCCAGAATCCTGATGTTTATTTCCAAAGCCGTGAAACGGTCAACCCGTTCTACGCTAAGGTGCCTGATATCGTACAGGCGGCTATGGACAAATTCGCGGGCATCACCGGGCGCCGTTACAACCTGTTCGATTACTTCGGCGATCCGAATGCCGAACGGGTTGTGGTTCTGATGGGTTCTGGCCAGGAAACGGCGTGTGAAACCGCTGCCTATCTCAATGCGCGTGGCGAGAAGGTGGGGGTGATCCAGGTCCGCCTCTACCAGCCGCTGTCCGCCCGTCATTTCCTGGCAGCCTTGCCGGCTAGTGTCAAGTCCATCGCTGTTTTGGACCGCACCAAGGAGCCGGGCGCGACCGGCGAGCCGATGTACCTGGAAGTGGTTAATACCCTGGTGGAGGCGCAGATCGAAGGTACTTTGCCTATGCCGGTCCTGCCTCGAATCATCGGCGGCCGCTATGGTTTGTCCTCCAAGGAATTTACCCCGGCGATGGTCAAGGCGGTATTCGACGAACTGAGCAAGGCGCGGCCCAAGAACCATTTCACCGTCGGTATCATCGACGATGTCACCCACACCAGCCTGGATATCGATGCCAGCTTCATGATCGAGTCCGATAAGGTGGTGCGCGCGATGTTCTACGGGCTGGGTGCGGACGGCACGGTCGGCGCCAACAAGAACTCGATCAAGATCATCGGCGATGACCCGGAGTTTTACGCGCAGGGTTACTTCGTCTATGACTCCAAGAAATCCGGGTCGCAGACCGTCTCTCATCTGCGTTTTGGCCCCGATCCGATCCGTGCGCCCTATCTGGTGCAATCGGCCAACTTCATCGGTTGTCATCAATTCAACTTCTTGGATCGCGGCGACGTGCTGAAAAATGCCGCGCAGGGCGCCGTGCTGCTGCTGAACACCAGCCCGCATGAGCCTGAGGAGGCGTGGGACCGGTTGCCGCACCCGGTGCAGGAACAGATCATCGCTAAAAAGCTTAAGGTCCACGCCATCAATGCCGAGAAAGTCGCCCGTGACAATGGCATGGGAACGCGGATCAACACCATCATGCAGACCTGCTTCTTCGCCATTTCCGGGGTGCTGCCGCGCGATAAGGCGATTGAAAAGATTAAATATTCGATTAAGAAGAGCTACATGCGCAAGGGCGAAGAAGTCGTGCGCAAGAATTTTGAAGCTGTGGACAATACGCTGGCCAACTTGCGGGAAATCCCGGTGCCTGCCCAAGCAACCAGCACCCGCAAGTTGCCGTTGGTGGTGCCCGCCAATGCGCCGGAGTTTGTGCAGAAGGTGACAGCGATGATGATGGCTGGGCGTGGCGACGAACTGCCGGTCAGCGCCCTGCCGGTGGATGGCACCTACCCCAGCGCCACTACCCAGTGGGAGAAGCGCAATATTTCCAACTTTGTGCCGGTTTGGGAACCGGACGTCTGTATTCAGTGCGGCAATTGCAGCATGGTCTGCCCGCACGGCGTCATCCGCTCTAAGTTCTACAACGAAGCCAGTTTGGACAGTGCCCCGAAAGCATTCAGGACCGCGCCCATCGATGCCCGGGGCTTCCCGGACATCCGCTACACCCTGCAAGTGTATCTGGAAGACTGCACCGGCTGCGGGCTGTGCGTTGAGGTCTGCCCGGCCAAGAGCAAGGAGCAGACCGGGCGCAAGGCCATCAACATGGCGCTCAAGGAACCGGTGCTGGAGGATGAGAAGGCCAATGTGCGTTTCTTCGAGACGCTGCCAGAGATGGATCGTGGCCGGGTGGACTTCTCCACAGTGCGCGGGGTGCAGTTCCTGCCGCCGCTGTTCGAGTTCTCCGGTGCCTGCGCCGGTTGCGGCGAGACCCCCTATGTCAAGCTGCTTTCGCAATTGTTCGGCGACCGGTTGCTGGTGGCCAACGCCACCGGCTGTTCTTCGATTTATGGCGGCAACCTGCCGACCACGCCATGGACAGTTAACAATGAAGGGCGTGGTCCGGCCTGGTCGAACTCGCTATTTGAGGATAATGCCGAATTTGGTCTGGGCTTCCGTCTGACGGCGGATAAACATCTGGAGTACGCACGGGAATTGCTGCTGGCGCTGGCTGGCCCGCTTGGCCAGGCTCAGGTGGATGAATTGCTCGATGCCGAGCAGTTGACGGAAATGGATATTCGCCGGCAACGCAGCCGGGTAGCCGATTTGAAGCAGCGGTTGCGGGAAATTAACGATCCACGCGCGGCGCAACTATTGGCGGTTGCTGATCAACTGGTGCGGCGCAGTGTCTGGATTGTTGGCGGTGACGGCTGGGCTTATGACATCGGCTCCTCCGGTGTCGATCATGTGTTGGCCAGTGGCCGCGACGTGAATATTCTAGTGATGGACACCGAGGTGTATTCCAATACCGGTGGTCAGATGTCGAAGTCCACCCCGATGGGAGCGGTCGCCAAGTTTGCAGCGGCGGGCAAACAGATCGGCAAGAAAGACGTCGCGTTGCAGGCGATTTCCTATGGCAATGTTTATGTCGCGCGCATTGCGCTGGGCGCTAATCCGCAACAGGCGCTACTGGCCTTCCGCGAGGCCGAGGCTTATCAGGGGCCGTCGCTGATCCTGGCCTACAGTCACTGCATCGCCCACGGCATCAACATGCAGCGTGGGCTGGATCAACAGCATCTGGCGGTGGAGTGTGGCCACTGGCCATTGTTCCGTTACAATCCGATGGTGCGTGAATCGGACGAGAACCCATTTGTCCTTGATTCCGGGCGTCCGAAGATTCCGCTCAAGAAATACGCGTACAACGAGGTGCGCTACAAGGTGCTGACGCATACCAATCCGGCGGAGGCCGAGCGTCTGATGGATCTGGCCCAGCAAGGAATCAACCGGCGCTGGTCGGTTTACGAGGATATGGCGACGCGCAGCGGTGGTACGTTCGTGCCGAAATTCAAATAATGAAGGGATAAGCCTTCACCCCCCAGCCTCACCCTTTCCCCGCAAGGGAGAGGGAGCTTCAAGCCACGCGTCATGGTCTGGCTCCCTCTATCCAGGAGGGAGGGGGATTAGGGGCAGGGGGATTCAACGGTTACCCAAATCCGAACTCTGTTTGCAAAAGGAATGATCATGGATTTAACCACCACTTACATGGGGATGAAGCTGAAGCATCCCATCGTGGCGTCGTCATCGCCGCTGTCGGGGAGTGTGTCAAATATCAAGCGCTTGGAAGATGCTGGCGCGGCCGCCGTGGTCATGTTTTCGCTGTTCGAGGAACAGTTGAAGCATGAAAGCGCCGCGCTGGAACATCTGATGACCGCCGGCACCGAGAGCTTCGCCGAATCACTGAGCTATCTGCCGGAAGTCGATGACTACACGGTTGGCCCGGACACCTATCTGGATCTGCTGCGCCGGGCATCCGAAGCAGTGGACATCCCTGTGATCGGTAGTCTGAACGGCATCACCAACACCGGTTGGATCGAGTACGCTCAGTTGATGCAACAGGCTGGCGCTAAAGGCATTGAACTGAACATCTATTACATTCCTGCGGACCTGACCACCACCGGCCGCGAAGTTGAAGAGCGGTACATCAAGATTGTCAAAGCTGTCAAAGAATCGGTCACGATTCCGGTTGCGGTCAAGTTGAGTCCATTCTTCAGCGCCATCGGTTCGATGGCGAAGGCGCTGGATAATGTTGGGGCCGATGCCCTCGTGTTATTTAACCGGTTCTACCAGCCCGATTTTGATTTGGAGAAGCTGGACGTAGCACCTAATTTGAACCTAAGTACGCCGGACGAGATCCGTTTGCCGTTGCTGTGGATCGCAGTGCTCTACGGCAAGTTGCGGAGTTCGCTAGGAGCGACCCGTGGGGTGCATACACCGATTGAGGTGGTGAAATATCTGATGGCCGGCGCTGATGCGGTGATGACGACCTCGGCATTGCTGAAGAATGGCGCCGACTATCTCACAACTCTGCGCGATGGGTTACAGACCTGGATGGAGGTGAATCACTATGATTCAGTGACGCAGATGAAGGGTTCGATGAGTCAGCAGAATGTTGCCGACCCGACTGCCTTCGAGCGTGCCAATTACATCAAGACGCTTGAAAGCTTCAAAAGTGATTATATTTGAGCACTTAAGCATTGGGTCTTGATTGACCTCTACTCTTTCGCTTGGAGGTCTTGGGGGGATTGCGAGGAGCGCAATCCCCTTTTTTCTGGTCTCATGTTGGTATGACCGGCCCTTATTCAGAAATGACCATCTTGCAACTGCCTGAGATCAACCATGACCACTGATACCCTGACGCTTGCCCGCTACCACCTGCTTACGCCCGCTGGTCTCGATGAAAATGATTTGCACCGCACGTTGGCGTGTCTGCTGGGCCATGCTATCGATGCTGGCGATTTGTATTTTCAGCAGCGCCGCACCGAATCCTGGAGTCTGGAGGACCGGCACGTTAAAAATGCCAGCCGTGCGATCCAGCAAGGGGCCGGAGTTCGCGCAATCAGCGGTGAGAAGACCGGTTTTGCCTATTCGGATGAATTGGTGATGCCGGCGTTACTGGAAGCGGCTACCGCTGCCCGGGCCATTGCGCAACAGGGTGGAGAAGGGCAACGCCAGGTCTGGCGGACGGCGCCTCGCGCTCCATTGTATGAGCCGCTTGATCCGTTGGACACATTAACCGCTGAGGCCAAAGTGCAGCTGCTGGAAAAGCTGGACGCCGAGGCGCGTCAGCAAGACCCGCGTGTGACGCAAGTCATGGTCAGCCTGGCCGCGATGCAGGACACGATCTTGATCGCCGGTAGTGACGGAACATTGGCCGGTGACGTGCGGCCCCTGGTACGGGTGAACGTGTCGGTGATTGTTGAGCAAGAAGGCCGTCGTGAGCAGGGTAGTTCTGGTGGGGGTGGCCGGGTCGGTTATGGCTGGTTCCTCGACGACGATCGTGCTTTGGGTTACGCCCGCGAAGCGGTGCGGTTAGCGTTGATCAACCTCGAGGCGGTCCCGGCGCCGGCAGGGACCATGACGGTGGTGCTGGGGCCGGGCTGGCCGGGCATTCTGCTGCATGAAGCGATTGGTCACGGCTTGGAAGGCGATTTCAACCGCAAAGGGACGTCCGCCTTCACCGGGCGGATCGGTGAGCGAGTCGCTTCCCCTCTGTGTACAGTCGTGGATGACGGAACGTTGGCGCATCGGCGCGGCTCACTGAACATCGACGATGAAGGGACGCCAACCCAATGCACCACCTTGATCGAACGTGGCGTCCTCAAAGGCTATTTGCAGGATAAGCTGAACGCCCGGTTGATGAACACTGCCCCAACGGGTAATGGCCGTCGCGAGTCCTACGCGCATCTGCCGCTGCCGCGGATGACCAATACGTATATGATGCCTGGCGAACATGATCCCGCAGAAGTGATCGCTTCGGTGGAGCGGGGGTTATACGCGGTCAATTTCGGTGGCGGGCAAGTCGATATTACTTCTGGCAAGTTCGTGTTTTCCGCCAGTGAGGCGTATTTGATCGAGAATGGCCGGGTGACCCGTCCGGTCAAAGGTGCGACGCTGATCGGCAACGGCCCGGATGTGCTGACCAAAGTCTCCATGGTCGGCAACGACCTGCAGCTCGATGCTGGCGTCGGCACCTGCGGCAAAGATGGGCAGAGTGTCCCAGTCGGCGTCGGTCAGCCGACCCTGAAAATTGAGGCGCTGACCGTGGGCGGGACACAGGCGTGACCCCGCATTCGCCGTTTTCAACCTTATCCACGAAGTGATCACCTATGCCCGCAATCACTACCTGCCCCACCGCGCCGCTGCCGCCGCGCGAACAACTGGAAAATCTGGTCGCCAGTATTCTCGCCGAAGCGCGCGCTCAGGGAGCGACGGCTACTGAGGCCGCCGTGAGTTTCGGTAGCGCCTTGTCAGTTACCGTGCGTTTGGGCGAGGTCGAAACCTTGGAACATCACCGCCAGCGCGGCTTGGGGGTGACAGTCTATATCGGTCAGAGCCGCGGTTCGGCCAGCACCGCTGACTGGCGGCTAGAAGCGATTCGCGACACCGTGCAAAGCGCCTGCGCGATTGCCCGCCATACGGCGAAGGATTCTTGCGCCGGTTTGGCCGATCCGGATCGGCTGGCAAAGGACATTCCCGATCTCGATCTCTACCATCCTTGGCCTTTGGCCGCTGAGGACGCTATCGCCTTGGCCCGTGCGTGTGAAGCAGCGGCATTGGCGCTGGACCCCCGGATTCGCAATTCCGAAGGCGGCAGCATCGCCACGCATACGGGCTTGGTTCTCTACGGCAACTCGCAGGGGTTTTGTGGGGGCTATCCGGCCACGCATCATTCGCTCAGTTGCTCGGTAATCGCCGGAGATGAGGCCGGGATGCAGCGTAACCACTGGTACACGATGGCGCGCGACCGGAACGATTTGGAAACGCCGGTTGCAGTCGGGCAAAAAGCAGGGCAACGCGCTTTGCGCCGGCTGGGCAGCCGCCGGCTGACCACGCGCCAGGTTCCCGTGTTGTTTGCTCCAGAATTGGCGCGTGGGCTGATCGGCCATTTCGTGGGGGCCATTCGCGGCGGCGCACTGTACCGGAAATCGTCGTTCCTGCTGGACCGGCTCGGTACGCTGGTTTTCCCGGACGTTGTGACGATCCGTGAGCGGCCGCACTGGCCCAAGGCGTTGGGCAGTGCACCTTTTGACAATGAGGGCGTTGCGACGGCTGACCGGGATTTAGTGGCGGGCGGAGTCTTGCAGGGCTATGTGCTCGATAGTTACTCGGCGCGCCGGCTGGGGATGGAGACGACCGGCAACGCCGGCGGTACGCATAATCTGATCGTTGAACCCGGCCCATTGGGTCATGAGGCGTTGCTGCGGCAATTGGATCGCGGACTGTGGGTGACAGAATTAATGGGCCACGGTGTCAATCTCGTCACCGGCGATTATTCGCGCGGTGCTTCAGGGTTTTGGGTGGAGAACGGCCAGATTCAATATCCCGTCCATGAAATCACGATTGCCGGGAATCTGAACACGATGTTCAAGGGTATCGTAGCGGTGGGCAGTGACGTGGATGTCCGGGGCGGCATCCGTTGCGGCTCGCTGCTGTTGGAACGGATGACCGTGGCGGGAGAATAGTAAACCATTCTGGCGCCTCCGCTTTAATCCAGAACGGCTGCTTTCAGTATGCCCGGCTCGACCTGGAGCGGCACGACATTGACGCTATCGAGCCGGGCGCAATAATCTAAATCTTCCCCGCAGCCCAATGCGGCCAAGCCGCGTCCGTGGTGGGCGTAGCGCAGCAATTGCGGTAAGCGGGTTTCCCATTGTTCGAATAGCGCCATGGCGGCGATGGATTCGTCATCGCCCGCGCAGTCGCTGTCGCGCTCGACACTCAGTCCACACGCGATGGCGCCGGCGCAGATCGTATCTTCCAATGAAAACCCGCCGCGCCAGCCAGCGGCGACGATCCATACCGTATGTGGCTGATGCTCTAGCAGGTAGCGCACCACTGCGGCCCGGTTGGTCAGCGACGCGGTCAATAGGATCGGGACTTGCCGCACCCGTTCCAAGGCGCGGGTGCCGTTGGTCGTGCTCATGAACAATCGCTTGCCGCCGACCCGTTCTGGCGTGCATTCCGCAGGTGAATTACCAAGATCGAAATCTTCCAGTTTCTCGCCACCCCGCTCACCGGCCAGTAACCGCTGCGCTGCTGGCCAACGCTTGCTGATCTGGAATAATTCGCTAATGTCATCAAAAATTTGAATAGCTTCCGCGCCTGATTCCAGCGCTGTGGCCATGGTGGTGGTGGCGCGCAGCACGTCGATAACGATGGCACAAGCGGGCATATCGAGTTCGAGACCGCCCTTGCGAGCTTTTTTGCTTAAATCCGGGACTTGGTCGGGGGTGTGGTAGACGAAGATTTCCATGGCAATGATTCTTATGAACTGTTGTTGGTTTTTTAGTTGGGTCAGGGAAAATGACCAGGGTATCCACTCCTTCCATAAGGTTAATCCACACCGGCATAAATCGCTATGCATACTTGTATCGGTTTTTTGTAGGGGGCTTGCAGCGCGCTATCGGATAAAAGCTAACCCGGACTGTCCTGCATCCCGTGAGCAGGGGAAAGGGATCCGTTCACTGTAGCAGCCGCTTGAGCCGCTGTGTTTCATTGATGATCAGTTGCCGGCGGACAAAGCCCCGTGCCCAGGTGCGGGACGCAGCACCTGCTACGGAATCGTCTAGCCAACGCCGCCGGCCCTGCTTATCGAGAGGTTGCGCAAAAAGTTTCTAAGGGGCTTTGGGTTATTTGGCATAAAAAACCTCAGGCGGAAATTTACCTTCGCCTGAGGAGAAGTTTGGGAGCTGCGGCTCCCGTAGTTGCACCCACCACCTGAGGACCGGTCTCAAAATCATGGAATACATCCGCTACATTGTCTTGAAGCAGTCGATGTACCTGAATTCTTATCGGCCATCGTCATCATTTTTTTAGGCACGCCTTACGCTAAAGCGTATAGCGCGCCTGCCAATTCAGTGGACGCAGGTTGCGTGCCGTTAGGTTACGGCCTATGGCCCAACCCAGCGATAAAGCATGAAGGGGGTTCATTTAGCAATAAAAAGCCCCCAGGCGGAAGTCTACCACCGCCTGGGGGAAGGTTTGAGAGCCACTTCTCCCGCCTAGGTTTTACCTTTCATAAGGTTTGCGCCGGCCAATTCCGGGGTTGCTGGAGTCTCCAAGGGGCGCTTGAGGAAAAACAGCGCGCCGGTGGTGATCAGCAAGCCGGCGACAATTGCTAGCAAATAAAGAGCCAAGTTTGTCACGGCATTGGGGATGGGCAACACGAACACGCCACCGTGTGGAACCCGTAATTCACAACCGAACACCATCGACAACGCACCGGTCACGGCGGCACCGGCCATCAGTGCAGGAATCACCCGCAGCGGGTCCTTGGCGGCGTAAGGAATCGCGCCTTCAGTGACAAACGCTAGACCCTGCACGGCAGCCGCGCCGCTGGCTTCACGTTCGTCCAAAGAAAAGCGGTTCTTGAACAGCAAGGTAGCCAAAGCAAGACCGAGCGGCGGGACCATGCCAGCGGCCATCACCGCCGCCATCGGCGTGTAGACGTCGCTGACAATCAGCCCGATGGCGAAAGCGTAGGCTGATTTGTTGACCGGCCCGCCCATGTCAAACGCCATCATCGCGCCGAGCAGCAGGCCGAGGAAAATGGCGCTGCTGCCCTGCATTCCTTTGAGCCAAGCGGTGATGCTGGCCAGGGCGGCGGCGGCCGGTTCGCCTACGGCGAAATACATCAGCAAGCCGGTCACCAGCGTACCGAGCAACGGCAGAATCAGCACCGGCTTGAGGCCGTCCAGGGTGCGCGGCAGGCGGATATAGCCGCTCATCCATTTGACGCTGTACCCTGCCAGAAATCCGGCGGCGATACCGCCGGGGAAACCAGAGCCAATGGTGCTGGCGATCATGCCGCCGGTCATGCCGGGTGCGATGCCGGGCCGGCCGGCGATGGAGTAGGCGATGTAACCGGCCAGCACCGGCACCATCAGCGTGAATCCAGCTTTCGCGCCGATTTGGAACAGCGTCCAGCCGAGTGTTCCCGTGTTGGCATCCTCGAAGACATTGATGCCGCCAATAGCGAAACTGATCGCGATCAGCAAGCCGCCCGCCACCACGAATGGAATCATGCAGGACACACCGGTCATCAGATGTTTGTAAGCGCCGGTGCGGGTTGCTGCCTGCTGTGTCTTAGCCTGCGTGACCGGTGCGCCGTAATCCGCGCCGCCGGTTTCAGCGTCCTGCATGGCGGCCTGTTCAATGGCGGTTCGCACCAGCGCTGCGCCATCATGAATCGCCGCCTTGGTGCTGGCTTCATGCAGGCGTTTGCCGGTAAAGCGGGTTTTGTCTACTTGCGTGTCGGCGGCGATGATCACCAGGTCGGCGGCAGCGATATCCCCGGCAGTCAAGGTGTTTTTTGCCCCGACCGAGCCTTGGGTTTCCACTTTAATGGTGTGGCCTTGATTCATGGCGCCCTGTTCCAAACCCTCCGCTGCCATGAAGGTATGGGCGATGCCGGCCGGGCAGGCGGTGATAGCGACGATCTTCAAGGCAGCAGCGGGCAAAGTGGCGGGTTTGGCTGCTGCCGGAACGCTGGCCAGCGCGGCATTGATGACACGCGCGCCGTCACGAATGGCGGGTTCGGTGGTGGTCTCATACAATGGTTTGCCGGCAAAACGGGCGGCGTCCACTTGGGTATCGGCGGCGATAATCGCCACGTCAGCAGCGGCGATACCGGCTTCGGACAAGATGTTGCGCGTACCCGCCGGGCCTTGGGTTTCGACCTGGATATCGTGGCCGAGTGTTTTAGCGGCTTGCTCCAGTCCTTCAGCGGCCATGATGGTGTGGGCGATGCCGGTGGGGCAGGCGGTGACAGCGATGATTTTAGCCATGGTGATTCACCTTAATTCTCTGTTTTTCATAGTGAATTAGGAGGGTGGCTTTAGTCAATGACCGATACAGTGACATGCCCAGCCAAGGCGCGGACTTCCGCTAGAGGGGGTAAATGAGGTCCCCGCCGCGTGAGCTTGGCGGCGGAAAAGGCGGTGGCTAGTTGCGCGGTTTCGATCAAGGACCGGTCTTCGAGACGGGCGGCGATCAGACCAGCGACCATGGCGTCACCCGCGCCCACCGTGCTGGTGACCGCTACTGGCAAGGGATGGGCGTGCAGCGTCTGCTCGCGGGTCAAAAACAATGCGCCATCGCTGCCGAGCGAGACCACGGCCCATTCCGGCGCTGGCGAGCTATGCAACACTTCCCGTCCGGCGGCCACCAGCGATGCCAGACTGTCGAGCGGCCGGTTCAGCAATTCAGCCAGTTCATGCCGGTTCGGTTTGATCATCCGGGGGCCGGTGGCCAGTGCCGCTTTCAACGGGGCACCGCTGGTGTCCAGCAAGACCGGTATGCCTGCCGCCTGCATCCTTGTGATGATGGTCGCGTAGGCATTGACCGGTATCCCTGGCGGCAGGCTGCCCGACAGCACGATCCAGTCAACGTGTTCCGCCAGCCGTTCAAGCCGCTCCAGTACCTGGTTCAGTAAATCCGCTGCGGCGCCGGGCGTGAATTCCGGCCCCGGCATGTTGAGATCAGTGGTCTCGCCGGTGACGGTATCGGCCAGCTTGGTATTGACACGGGTCAGGCCATCGAGATAGCAACAATGGTTGGCGATCTTCTTGCGCTGAAATAATTCTTCAAACAGCACGGCGTTGCTGCGGCCCAGTTGACCCGCGACGGCGGCGTGTACGCCGGAATCCGACAGGCAAGACGCCACATTGATCGCTTTGCCGCCAGCGTCGATCCGCATGCGCAGGGCACGATTGACCGCGCCAGGTTGCAGGCCGGCGACTTCAATGGTTTGGTCCAGCGCTGGATTGAGGGCCACGGTGACGACACGAGGAGGATGCGTAAAAGAGTGCAAGGGATTCATAGCGCGCGCACCTCATCCGCCGTGTGAGCACGCAAGGCGCGCTGGGCCAGTTCCTGCATCGCCGTCCACGATTCGCCGCGCAACGCAGCCTTCACCGGCGCGATATCTTGAGCGCTCATGCTCAATTCATCGACGCCAAGACCGGTCAAAATCCGCGCACCCAGCGGATCGCCAGCCAGCCCGCCGCATACCCCGGCCCAGCCGCTGCCGCCGGAACGGCTGGCGGTTTGCGCGCCGCGCACCGTGGCGTCAATCAGATTCAGTACCGCCGGATGCAGGCTGTCGGCTTGGGCGGCCAATTCTGGATGCTGACGATCGATAGCCAGAGTGTATTGGGTCAGGTCGTTGGTGCCGATGGAGAAGAAATCCACTTGGGCGGCGAACCGGTCCGCCATGATCGCCACGGCTGGGATTTCCACCATGATGCCGAGCTTGAGCTTAGGGCCACGGACCTGCTGGCGGGCGCGTTCGCAATGTTCACGCAACGCTTTGATCTCGCTAGGATGGGTGACCATTGGGAACAGGATCCACAACGGACCGTGCTGCGCAGCGCGGTACAGCGCCCGCAACTGGGCATATAGCAAATCCTGGCGCTGCAACAGCAGCCGTGCGCCGCGCACCCCGAGGCATGGGTTTTCTTCATGCGGCAGGTTCAGATAAGGCACCTGTTTGTCGCCGCCGATGTCCAGCGCCCGGATGATCAACCGCCGTCCAGCCAGCACTTCGGTCATTTCGCGATAGACCTGGTACTGTTCTTCCTCGTCTGGGGCATGGCCGCGTTCTAGAAACAGAAACTCGGTGCGCATCAAACCAATCCCTTCAGCACCGGCATCGAGGGCCGCCGCTGCTTGCTTCGGGCTGGCGGCGTTGGCAGCGATTTCCACGGTATGCCCGTCGGTGGTGGCCGCTGGCTGGTGACGAACGGCGTGTAATGCCTCACGGGCAGCCTGCTGCCGGGTGATCGCTTCGGCGGCGCGCTGTTGATCTTTCTCGTTGACGTCCAGATACAGACAGCCACTGCTGCCGTCGATGATCGCCTGGCTCCCTTCCGGGGCAGTCAGTAGTGCGGGACCTGCCGCGACGATGGCCGGTAATCCTAAAGTTCGCGCCAGAATCGCGGTATGTGAGGCCGGACCGCCTACGCTGGTGGCCAATCCCCGGATCAGGCGTGTATCGAGTTGCAAGGTGTCAGAAGGCGTCAGATCTTCCGCAACCAGAATCGACGGCCCGGTGAGCACCATTTGCCGCCGTTCGATACCGAGCAATTGGACTAGCACTTGTTCGCCCGCATCGCGCAAATCCAGTGCCCGGGCGGCCAGCAAGGGATCGGCGGCTTGTTGCAGTTTCTCGATCCGTGCCCGCAAGGCCCGTTGCCAGGACCAGGCGGCACCGTGGCCCTGCATGATCGTGGCCAACGCATCGCGCACCAGGATCGGGTCGGCCAACAGTTCGCGCTGCGCAGCGAAAATGGCGGCTTCGGCGGCGCTCAACCGCTGACGGGTGCGCGCCTCCAGCACTTCACGCCCGGCGCGAACTGCCAATAGCGCCTGTTCCAGTGCTTCGCCTTCGGTCACGACATCGCCGGGCTGGTCAGTGATCTGGAAGCGGTGGGAGATGTGGCGCACGAGTTTGCCGATTGCCAGTCCGGGGCTGGCACTGATGCCGTAGAGGGTGGCCGGTGAACCCGTGGGGGTCCATTCCAGTGCAGTTTTCCGGGTGGTTAAGGCGTTGCGACGGGCGCGTTCGGCGCCGGCTTTTTCTTCAGCGGATAAGCCGCGCACTGTTTTGTGCAGGGCTTTCAACGCTCGTTGTGCATCAGCGCCCCGAGCTGCCAAGCGCAGAGGGTCACCGCACGTTACGCCTAAAGCCAGCAGTCCGGTCAGCGCCTTGGCGTCGGCACATTCACTGCCTTTGTAGATGCGCAGTTCGCAGGAGAAGCGTTTGGCGGTCTCGACCCAGCGTGTTGCGGGACGTGCGTGTAAACCGTTGGGATAATCCATGATCCAGCCGGTTTCGGCATCAGCCGGCCCGGCGGGTTCTACCGGTGCCGCCACAACCGGCATCTGCTCTGTGGCGTCGCTCAGCGCGGCCATCAGTACCAGCGGATTTTCGGCATGGAACAGGGTATCGAGCGCTTCGGGTTGCTGCATCAATCGCGTCAAACGGCGCAGCAACGCGATGTGTTCATCGGATTGGGCGGCGATGGCCACCACTAGATAGGCTTTTTGACCGCCGTTCCATTCCACCCCGGCGGGTACTTGCACAATGGCAATGCCGGTGTGATGGATCAGATGGCGATCTTCGAGCATCCCGTGCGGAATGGCGACACCGCTGCCGAGGAAAGTATTAGCGGCCTGCTCGCGTTTCAACAAGCTGTCGATGTAGGCGGGTTCGATATAGCCGGCATTCACCAGCAATTGCCCAGCGTGTTGGATCGCTGCATCTTTATTTTGCACGCGAACATCTAGACGGATGCAAGATTCAGTAATCGTTTTCATATTTATATATTACGTTGGTTGCTTTTTTGATACGATAAATTTGTAAACGATTACATTTTGAATGTCAAGCAAAAATTTGCCGGGGCCAAGAGGCGTTGAGAGGGAATAAGTGAATGACGGCACGCCATAATCTGGCGTGTGTCCGTATCAAGGCAGACCGATGCGGTTTTCAAGCAATTGATTGCCATTCTACTTGGAGAATCAAGTGCGTTGAGGGGAGCCGTTAAACACTGAGCTGCTCACACAGAAAGATTGAGACGAAGGTTCGCCAGAGGCTTGCCCAGCGTTGCTCAAAACCCGCATCCGCCTTCTCCAGTGCCGAGACCACCATGATCTTGGTCAATTCACGGCAAGCCGCTACTGCTTCCTGGCCCAAAGGGTTTTGCCAATTGACCGAGGCTTTCTGATCCAAAGCATCGTGGCCAGGCCATGAATCATGGGCTGTCTTATTTTTTTCATCGTAAACATGAACATGAGTGATCACAAAATCCATTCCTCTCTTCATGCGGGTCACATGGGCTGGAGCATACGAATCCTGAAGCGCATGGAAAGCGTATCCTAATGGTCCCGCAATGAAATTCTGATTAAAGTTCCGGGTTGAGCCGAGCTTGAGCAGTTTTCGCAGGCTGATGGCGGCTTCTTTGCCATTGTGGGCAATCCATCGCTTGCCCAGCTCGTAAGCTTGCCGTTCGGTTTGACCGCCAGCCCGCATGAAATGGTGTTTTTGTCCGCCTGAGCGCCCATGGCCCGCCGTGATCACATCGAGTACATCGCGATTGAGCGCATGATGAACGGTATGCTCAGTCAGCAAAGGACCGAGAAATTTGAGGTTAGGGGGTAACCCCTTTACGAATTGGGCAAGTGCTTCCCGGCTCATCGCTTCGTGGCCGAAGAGTTTCATGAGAACCTCCTTGAGGTCCGATCGCCCGGACCTCGCTGCCGGTTGATATGGCGGATTACGGACGCAGCTCGGCTCGTAATTGAGTAATGCTGCTGCGCTGGTTATTGCTGTACACGGCAAACCACCAGGTGCCAGCAGTCAACGAAGGGTTGGTGGCGCCGGTGACCATAACCTCGGGAGCATTGGTTCCGCCTGCGCTGAAGTCGAACGTGTATTTGTCCGGCGGAATGTCTCGCCGCACATAAAGCGCGATGTCATCAGGTGTCTGAGCCGTTATCCGCAGATTGCTATAGCGGGTGCCAGCCGGTACCTGGATGGCGAAAACTAAAGGATCGGCGTCATATACGTAGATGTTTTGCATGGAAAATACCTGCTCGCCGCTGGGCAGTGTCTGTGTCGTGAGGCCATCCGACCAAGTGGCGGTTACCTCATAGGCCGCAGCGCTGTATCCGTATACGCCAATGTACACGGGATGGGGCCACGGGCCGGGCAGGATTGCCCATGGAGAACCCAGGTTGTACGCGAGATGCTCCTGAGTACGTCCCCGCTGCCGGCTGGATGTCGTTGTCGTTCTCAGGGTAGGCCGCTGGCTGCCATCGTAATAGAGATCACCGTCGCCGGGTCCGTTGCCAGTGAGCGTGATTTCCAGGCGGGTGGCGTTCACCGGTAGATTGAGGGTGTAATACTGCCAATCTCCAAACCAGACCGAACCGGTGACCGGCACCCCGTTGGCAAGCGGAATGTCACCGGTAACGGTTGGCGCACCGGCGCAGCAGGATAAGGTCGTGGTCAACTCAAAGCCGGTGTCCTGGGGTCCCGGAGCCTGGATGCCAACATACCATCGGCCGGCGGTCAGCGGCGGATTGCTGGTCCCATCGATGGATAGCGTATGAACGATGTCATTGTTTTGAATCTGGAACAACGCGTTATTGAACCAGGGTGGCGAATCTTTTTGCACGTAGAGATGCACGGGGCCACCGTGGGTGCGTTCGGCTTCGATCTGTAAACCGGCGGCGTTCGCTGGCACGTTGAAGGCGTAGAACTGCCAGCCGCCAGGCTGGACATTCTGCCAAGGCGCGCTGGTGACGGCGCCTGGCGGCGGCGTAGCACCCGTATGGGAAGGATGAAGCAGGTTGTGCAAATTCTGCAAATCGTAGACCGCAAAGGCTCGCACGCGATAGGGAACCACCGAACCGGCGCTGTATTGCACGATAATCCGCCACTCGCGATTCAGCAGATTGCGATCGGTAATCGTGATGCTTTCATCGCTGGTGCCAGGTGTGGCGCGATTGGCATAGAACACCCAGCTGTTGGACGAATACGACCAATAGGCCAGTTGCAAATCGGCGTCGCCGGGACCGGCGCTTTCCATTTCGATATGTAAACTCTCCAGGGCGGGAAATGCTGGCGTAAACCGGTACTCGTTGAGGTTGCGTGCCAGAACGGGCGAGACCGAACCGTCAACCGTGACGGCATTTTCCAGAGTGACCGGCGGTGGTGGTTGAAAAAAGCCGGAGAGATCGAGGCGATAATTCTTGATCAACCGGTACAAGTTGCGTTGTAAATTGCCCAGATCCAGATTTTTTGCGGCCGCTTTGTTTTTCTGGGGCGCGGCATCTTGGTATTGCGCCAAATCGGCATCGGTCAGAAGCCAGTTATATACCTCACCGTCTTCCTGCTTGATGAGCAGTGGACCTTCCAATTGAAGCAGTTTCTGCAGGGCTGCCAGCGCAGGATCATCGATGCCGGTGATATTGAGTTGGCCACCCACCAGCAAATAGTCATTTTCAGGCACTGCAACGGCGAGGTGATCCAGGAGATCATAGGCTTGTGCTAAGCGTTGTTTGGGGTCCAAAGAAAAATGGGTATTGATGACCCACAAATCTTTTTTGCCGGGCAGATCGATATGGGCATACAGCGAACGGCCATCGCCCGCCTTGGTTTCCAGATTGTTCCAAACCCCGTGTTTGATAATGCTGAAGCGGCTGATCACGCCGCTGGGGATGAGGGATTTGGCGTCACGAGCATAGGAAAATTCACCGCCGAAAGCGGTCGTTACCCAATGGCTGATTGCTGCCTCGCTGTTGTCTCCGGCAACGAAATTTTGGAACAAGATAACAGCGGGCTGGTCCGTGGCGTAGTTAGCGGCTGGATCGTTGGCCAGCAGGATGCGTAAGGGCAGTTCATCGGCCCAGACCGATGCAGACAGCGAGCCTAACCACAATGCCAGGCTGATGAATAGTCGACGGCAGGTTTTTAATCGCATCAATTGTGTCCCCGTGGGTTGATTACACAGCAGTGGATTGTCAAACACGGCGGCTTTTTATCGTGGGTGATAACCATCACCTGTTACGGCCGGCGGGTCATTCAGGCACCACCGGAGCGCTGCTTACGAAACGGACGACCGCAAATTAAGTACCAGTTCAGCTTCGCATCCACGGGATCTTGGGAGATCGACTCATTCTGGCGGCGGTGAAGAGACGCGTTTGACTGTGGATTTAAGAGCCATAAACCCTGCACGAAAACCAGCGGATAGCGGTAAGCCAGGCTGGCCGGGTCATATTGATTCGAGAGAGGCCAATGTGAACGGATCTAAATGGTTATCGCCGTGGCGCTAGAAGCGGGACAGTTTTCTTCGAGACAAGGGCCCTTTGGATTAAGGGCTATCAGCCATCGCTGGCCTCATCCTTTTACAAAACCAGCCGGGCTTCGGTGACAGGTTTGATCCATCGTTTGAATGCGTGTCCTTTTCCGTTGAACAGGTGGCAATGTTGCGTGGCCAGACCCAGCGTCAGGCGGCAATGCTGTTGAATTAAGCCTTCGCCATTTGTTTGGCTTTATCGACTTGCCATTTATTGATGGGTTGTTTTGATACGCGGGGTTGCGAGGGTCGTGGCGTTTTGGGTCGGTCATAGCGCACACGAGCGATCTCATCGAGGAGTTCGGTGAATATCAGCAGGGCCAGTGCAGGCCATTTTGGCGTCAGGACGAAGGCTTCTTCGGCCAGGGTGATCATGGCATGTTTGAACTGGGGTTCGGCTCGCGCCGGATGGTCGGAATCGGTCGTCCAGACCATCAAGAGCCGAGCGATGACGGCCATGATCAAAATGGCGAACAACTCCTGACGAACACCGTTTTCGGTCTGGCTATGGAAGGTTTGGATGTCGAGGGAGGTTTTCTCGTCGCAGTAATGGGTTTCCACCGCCCAGCGTCGAAAATAGAGCGCGATGATGGCGGCAGCAGGAAAGCGAGCACGATCATGCAGGTTGGTAAGGAGCACCGAGAGCTCGCCATCGGGACTTGCCATACGAACGGCACGTAACGCGATCGGTTCGGCCGTCGGCGGGATTAGGGTGAGGGTCGCCTCGGTTTGCCCCGATTGCCCGAAAGCTTCGACGGCGGGAAAGGTGGCGGCGGCGGGACAGCGGATGACCCAATAGCCCCGATACCGGTGCAGCAGGTAGTCGATGAGGTCGTAACTGGGGTAGCCGCGATCGAACCGCAAGACCCCGCCGAGCGGGATCTGCGGCAACAGAACCTTGACCTCTTCGCGCTCGTTGGCGCGGGCGATCGATTGCACGGTTCGGGCGATGGGCAGACGGCGGAAGACATCATAAACGGTGGAGACGAGGCATTGGGGATAATGGCCTTGGCCGGGATGATCCAACCCGCTGTCCGGGT
>DDST01000019.1 GCA_002343485.1 Proteobacteria bacterium UBA2383 | reverse complement strand
AACGTCTGGGAGTGGTGCCAGGACCACTGGCATGGCAACTACCAGGGCGCCCCGACCGACGGCTCGGCGTGGCTCAGCAGCGATGCCGGCGCGGACCGTGTCCTGCGCGGCGGGTCCTGGTACGGCTTCGCGCGCTCCGTGCGGGCGGCGTGCCGCCTCCACGACCCCCCCGACGACCGCAACGACGACAGCGGTTTTCGCTGTATCCGAGTTCGGGGTGAGCCCAGCCAGGAGGGAGCGGAGCCGGCGGGACCGGCGAGGGGCCGGCAGGCGGAGCGCCGGCCCGAGCAGGGCCCGTCCGGCGGAGCGACCGGCGCGGAACCTACCTTCTTGCGTCTCGACGCTGCCCCATTTCCGCTCCGCTGTGCATTACCCCAGGCACCCGCCTTTTTCATTCACACCGACCGCGAGCGCCTGACGTTTCGCCGCCTCACGAAACCCGCCTGGGCCAGCGCCATTGGCCGCGACCGGTTCGGGCTGTGGTGCGAAATCGAGATCGATCCGGGTCGTGGCGAGCCCGTCGTTCAACGCTTGCGGTGGATACCGCCAGGCCGGTTCTGGATGGGGTCGCCGGAAGAGGAGACCCGTGGACTGGCGAAGAACGACGACGAGCGGAAATGGTTTGAGTGGGAACATCCCCGCCATCTGGTGACCCTGACCGAAGGTTACTGGCTGTTCGACACCGCCTGCACCCAAGCCTTGTGGGAAGCGGTGATGGAGAAGAATCCAAGCCGGTTCCAGAGTCCGACCCGGCCAGTGGAACAAGTGAGTTGGAACGATGCACAGAATTTTATTAAGAAGATTAACGAACAAGTACCAACTCTCAATCTGGCACTGCCTAGTGAAGCCCAATGGGAATATGCTTGCCGGGCTGGGACCGAGACGGCGATCTACACAGGTAATCTGGAGATTTTGGGTGAATGCAACGCCCCAGTGCTTGATCCTATCGCTTGGTACAGTGGCAACAGCGGGGTTGATTTCGAGCTGGACAACGGTTACGACAGCTCAAGCTGGCCGGAAAAACAATACCCGCATGAACGAACAGGGACGCGACCGGTGAAACTCAAGCAGGCCAATCCCTGGGGCCTGTACGACATGCTCGGCAATGTCTGGGAGTGGTGCCAAGATCACTGGCACGACCACTACGAGAGCGCTCCGGACGACGGCTCAGCGTGGCTCAGCAGCGATGCCGGCGCGGCCCGTGTCCTGCGCGGCGGGTCCTGGAGCAACGGCGCGCGCCACGTGCGGGCGGCGTACCGCCCCCACGACCGCCCCGCCGACCGCTCCGTCAACTGCGGTTTTCGCTGTATCCGAGTTCGGGGTGAGTAAACCGACAGTCGTGAAAACCCCCTCCCTCATCGACACCGCTTGGCATCCCTTAGCCACCGGCTGCCCACCCGGCTGGGCCAGCGGTTGGGGCCAGGATCGTTATGGCGTTTTTGTCGAATTCACTGTGCGGGAGGTGACCCAGCGGCTGCGTTGGATTCCGCCGGGACGGTCCTGGATGGGCTCGCCGGAGGAGGAGCCAGGCCACTATGACAACGAGGGACCCCGCCACCCAGTCACCCTGACCCACGGCTACTGGCTGTTCGACACACCCTGCACCCAAGCACTGTGGACAGCCGTGATGGGCCAGAACCCGAGCCAGTTCCAGAGTCCAACCCGACCGGTGGAAAATGTGAGTTGGGAGGATGTCCAGACCTTCCTCAGTAAAATCAATGAACAAATTCCGAATCTCCATTTAGCGCTGCCCAGCGAAGCCCAATGGGAATACGCCTGCCGGGCGGGTACTGAAACGGCCATTTACACGGGCGATCTGGCGATTCTGGGCAAGTGCAATGCCCCAGCGCTCGATCCCATTGCCTGGTATGGCGGCAACAGCGGGGTCAATTTTGATCTGGCAGATGGTGAAGACAGTTCAAGTTGGCCGGAGAAGCAATACCCGCACACGCGGGCGGGAACGCGCCCTGTAAAACTCAAGAAGGCTAATCCCTGGGGGCTGTACGATATGCTCGGTAACGTCATGGAGTGGACACAAGACCGTTGGCACGAAAACTACCAAGATGCGCCAACTGACGGCTTGGCTTGGGAAGACCGCAGTACCGGCGAGAGACGCCCCTTGCGCGGCGGCGCTTGGGACGGTAAAGCGCGCTACGTGCGTGCATCGTGCCGCATTGATCGCAGCCCCAATTACCGCAGCGGCCTGATCGGCTTCCGCTGTGCCCAAACCTAACGGCAAAGCGATAACGATCGTATATTGCACTCAATCTTTTTCAGCTTTCTGCTTCCAACGTGTTCAATTTAGAAACAAAGTGTCAGGAATCTAAAATCCTTGCAGGAAAGCCCTGAGCAATAGGTTTTGCTCAGGGCTTTAACTCGCTGCTGCCCAACCCGGTATCGGTGGCATCTCCGGCGCGTTGCATGGCTCCCTCGCCATGACGATCGCCTGCTGGTGATCCCAGCGCAGGATTTCCAGGGTGCCATTAGGCCGCTCCACTAATGCGGTACAACTCTCGACCCAGTCACCGTCGTTGCAGTACAGCACCCCGTTGATCTCGCGCAGCGCGGCATGATGAATGTGCCCGCAAATCACCCCGTCCAAACCGCGCCGGGCCGCTTCATGCGCGGCCGCCGTCTCGAAGCGGGCGATGTAGGCCGCGGCCTGGCCAATCCGTTGCTTGAGAAAGCTGGCCAGCGACCAGTAGGGATGATTCCAGCGCCGCCGCCAACGGTTATACCAACGATTGGCGAAAAGCAGCAGATCGTAAGCCCCGTCACCCAGCCAGTACAGCAATGGCCCGCTACAACGCACCGCGTTATCGCACTCATCGCCATGCATGACCAGGAAGCGCCGGCCGTCAGCGGTGACATGGAGCGCTTCCGGGACGATTTCGACGCCGCCAATGCGTAAATCGGGATAGTCACGCGCCACCTCATCATGGTTGCCCGGTATGTACAGCACGCGGACTCCGGCCTGCGCCTTGGCCAGCAGGAGCTTGAGCACTTCGCCATGCGCGGCCGGCCAGCGGCCCCCTTTTTGCAGACTCCAGAAGTCGATCAAATCGCCCACCAGATAAATCTGCTGGCATTCACTCTGGCGCAGAAACTCAAGCAGAAATTCGGCCTTGCATTCCTTGAAACCAAGATGAACATCGGAAATCCATAGAGTGCGCAGTTGCGGAGAAGACATGGAATTAACCGTCGAGTTTTTGCCCGATGAAATGGAAATAGCGCCAGCCACCGCCATAAGCTTTATGAAGAGCCGTAGTAACCGGCTGACAGAGCGTGTTCAGACCGGGCAGTAAATGGCCGTCCATCCGCACATGATTAATACCCATCCAGCGCCGGAACCCCGTGATGCGGGTATCGTGAAAGTCCACGACGGCCAGCCGCCCCCCCGGTCGTAGATCCTGCATCGCCGACGCCAGCGCCCGATTCCAGCCTGGGTTCATCATCGATAAGCAGTAAGAGAACACGATCAGATCAAAGACCGGTTCCGGATACAGCGGCCGGTCGTAACACTGTTGCAGTAGCGTGACCGGTAACTGACGCGCTTCCAGTTTGCGCCGCGCCCGCGCCAGCATGTCCGCCGATAAGTCCAAACCGGTTACCGCAGCCTCTGGGAACTGGCGGGCCAAACGGAGCAGGTTGCCGCCGGTGCCGCAGCCGATTTCTAAAATATTGCGTGGTAAATTCACATCCAAAGCGAGCGCACGGATCAGCGCATTCCGTCCGAAGAGGAAGCTCCAACGGGTTGCATCATAAATCCGGGCATGCCAACGATAGTAACCAGCAAGGGTGGCTTCATCGTTACCTGATGCATGCGATGCATTCGTCCAAGCATGATGGCCCGGCTGTGTCATAACACCTCCGCGAAATGCAGGCTGCCATACGTGCCGACCCGATCCTGAGGATGCAGCGGTCCGGTCAATGCTGGGAAAAATTGCAACGCTTGCCGGGTCCAGTCCGGCAGGAAACGAAGATCATCACCCGCCGAACGCAGCAAGATCCGGCTGCCAGGACGGCTGTTGGCTAGGATCAGCCGCCATTCTTCTTCCAAAGCCTGAGGCTGATGCCAAGCCAGCCAGTCTTGATGATCCAGTAACACGAAATGGCTGTATACGCCGGGGTGCTGGTGCAGGAAACCGCTGACCGTGGTGTCGTAAGTGTGGACTCGATCCCGATGCGCGCGGAGATGGGAAAAATTCTCCTCGCGGAGATAGTTGGGGCAACAGTGTTCCGTGTAGGAACCGGTCACATAAGCCCGCCAGAAGTAGTTGTCATGAATCAGCACCTCAGTGAGCACATGACGCAACTTGTCACTGATGTAACCGATCACACCGCGGGGATATTGGTGTTGGATCAATCGGATTTGCGGGCGCGGCACTCCAAGCAGCGCCAAGGCTGTGGGCTGGCGCAGCAGCCAGGTGCTGAATCGTCCCCACAGTGCTGGCTCGATCTTCTGATATAGCTCGCGTTGTTCTTCCAGTGTCCGGGCATCGAGCAGGTCGAATAGATAGCCGCGCAGTTTGCGCCCTGACTTGAGCAATTGCCGGCTGACCAGCCAGGCGATGGCTCCGCAAGTGCCGTGATAGTAGAAGGAGCGCTTACGGTTCGCCGTGTCGAAATAGGCAATCTTCTGATCCCAGAATGCCGCTGTATAAGCGGGTAGCCGCGGACGCACCGACTGATACAATTCCCGGAAACGCGGATGCGATCCCCGGCGGAACATCTGCTCCAAATCGCCGAAATCGCCATATCCAATCAGCGCCAGCTTAAGTTGCAGAAGGGCATTCTGCCGTGGATTCACATCGACCGCATGAATCGCCGCCGGCGTGTCCAGCAAGTAATCCAAGGCATTACAGCCCGCGCTGGTCAACACCACCACTTGGCTATCCTGATCCAAATTTAACAATTGCCGGTCGATCCGGGGATCTTCCCAGCACATGTTGTAGATCAAATAACGCTGGTGAATCGTTTTGAATAATAAATCATGGGCTTGATTGCCGAGCTGCGCGCCGAGTTTCCTGACCATACCGCCTCGAACCAGGGTTTAGAGAAGTCGATGAGCGAGGAAGTATGCAAACGAATGGTAACGAAATGATGGCGCTGCTATGACAGTTTGGTTGGATTGTCCGGAAGACCGGTCTGTCTGTGTTTCCAGATCTTCTGGGAATGAAACCTCACGCCGCTATCAACGTCTCTTAGCACATGCGATCTCCTTTACTCCGGACCTTATTCCGCTTTTTCCTGCCGGCATTTTTGGCGCTGGCCGTGGCCAATTGCAGCGTTCTACGCTTGGCGTACTACCACATCGATTATTGGTTACTCGGCCAGGTTGAGGATTTCGTGACGCTGAACGCTGAGCAACGTGCGTGGCTGGAGGTGCGGCTGCAAGCACATCGGCAATGGCACTGCCGTACCCAGTTACCCGCTTATGCTGAATGGCTCGATGCATTGTCAGTGGAAATTGCGTCTCCAGCGCCAGACCCGGTCCGGCTGGAAGCGCTTGCCCAGCGCCTGGACTCTTTCATCGATGCGATTCTGGCGGAATTTGCGCCAACGCTGGCAGAGCTGCTGGTGCGGCTCGATCCAGCTCAGCGGACCGAACTCTTCGCCCGGCTGGATCAAGAAGTCATCGAAGCCCGCATCAAATATCTGGACCCGCCCGCCGATGAGCGGCAGCGTGAGCGAGCCGAGCGGCTGAAAAAACGCTTGAAGCCCTGGATTGGCGATCTAACGATCGAGCAGTCCACCCGTATCCAGCAGTGGAGCGCGGCTCTGGACAATCAAAGCGGCGGGTGGCTGGCCCATCGCCAGCGCTTGCTGGAAGCGGTGCGCGAAACCTTGAAGAGAGCGGATAACGGGGTAGCCCGTGCTCGGCTGGTGGGCCTGTTCCAGACTCCGGCTAGCGTGCGCACCGAGGATTACATTCGTCAGGCAACCCAAAACCGGATAGAAGCACTGGCACTAACAGTTGATTTGATACGGCTGGCTACCAGCCAGCAGCGCACCCGACTTAAAAAGCGCATCGGCGATTTGCGGACGGATTTGCAGGCGATCAGCTGCGGCGATCCCACGCTTGCTGCATCGGCGAACCGGATCAGTGCTAAAACCGACTGATCCGCAGAATCATCATTGGCGATTTTTTCACCAACTCGGATTGTTGCAAGTCAGACAAACGGTTGCGTGCTCAGCAGAGCGGTTGCTGCAAACTTATCCACAAAATCTGTGGAAAACCCATTCATCCTCCAGTTCTTCCTGTTCCCTGAGCAGAGGAGGCCGAGGCAGGGAATCAGGGCAATTGCGCTATGAGGGGACTTGACAAACGGTAAGAAGGCCGCATGTGAAGGAAAAAAATCTACCGGATGGAGATCCTCACGTTACCGCGCTTACTCGATCCACGCCCCTCTTTCAGCCATCTCCCAGATCCTCGCCGGGAAACCCGGAATAAACTGTATGCCCTTGAGGATATTTTGATGATTGTTCTCAGCGCAGTGCTGAGCAGGATTGAAGATTGGGTCGGTATGGAAGCCTTTGCTCAGGAACGGGAAACGTGGTTACGAAGCTTTCTGAGATTGCCGAATGGGATTCCCGCCCATGATACCTTAAGCGATGTTATCGACCGCCTTGATCCGGTCGCGTTCCGGGCGGCGTTTACCGCATGGGCGGCCGACGCTTTACCGAATTTGGGGGGCGAACAGGCCTGTGTGGATGGCGTTACCGGTCTTGGAAACGGTTGAAAAAGATCATGGCCGGATTGAGATTCGGCGCACGGCCCTGAGTTCGGCGATTGATTGGCTCGATGCCAAACCGGATTGGGCCGGGCTGCAAGCGGTCGCGTGCGTGGAATCCACCCGGATCATCGGCAACCAAACAAGTACCGAGTATCGTTATTTCCTCTGTTCATTGACCGATCCAGGCCGATTTGCGGCGACGGTGCGCGGTCATTGGGGCATTGAAAATCAACAGCATTGGGTCTTGGATGTGCAATTTGGCGAAGATGCTTGTCGGACGCGACGTGACCACTCCGCCGAAAATCTCGCGCTGATTCGCCGGGTCGCTTTGAATACCCTGCGTCACAATGGCCCGATCCGCGATAGCCTCAAACAGCGGAAAATTCGTGCGGCTCTCAATGACCGTTATCGGTTAAACCGCCTCTTGGGCATCGTGACTCCCGCCTCCTCATAGCGCGATTGCCCTGGGTAGGAAATAGAGAGAGTCAAGGCGCTTTCTCCAGATGCTGCCGGGCGCTATCTTGCATGAAGCGATTGATATCCTTCTCAAACTTCTTCAAATCTTCGGGACGGGTCGGCACGGGTGGCGGTGTGACAGTATTTGCTGTTTCCGAGGTAACCACCGCCGCCGGTGGTTTATGGCCAAGCCATTGAACCAAGGTCATACCAATAATGGCCAGTACGGCCAGCAACATCACGATACGCATGGCGGTTTCCTCATTAACCAATCAATTCAAGGAAGACGGGCGCTTCCCCCACTTGAGAACTTTGAGCCGCACGGGAATTTGTGCCTTGACCGGTTCGGAGAAAGCACAGCATGTTTGAAATAATCTATAATTGTACAGAAAATTTAATATGTTGCATCGGTAAATGATACTCCTGGTCTCCTGATGATCTAGACTCTAACCATGTGGCCCAATCAGCAGCCGGAACCTAAAGGGAAACACGAACACCAAGAGGGAATTTCATTGGAAGTGGTTATTGAAATCCCGCTGGGCAGTTTTCTGAAACGCGGCTCGACTGGCCAACCAGATTTTGTATCTCCGTTCCCCTGCCCATTCCATTACGGCTCCGTTGAGGCCTTTGCAAGTCTTGAAGGCAACCCCAGCCGCAATCTGTGAAGAGTAGTGCGACGCCCATGCTGCTATAACAAGAGTCCAACCACGAAATGAAGTGATGTAGACCGGCCCGATCATCCCATTCTGAAAGAATTGCCTAGCAGAAGTGTCTTTTAAAATAGTCATCTCCTAGAGGATAAATCAATGAATGAAGTGCCTGTTATCGCTCAAAAAGCACCCTATCCAATCGAATTGAAAGCCGGTAAAACCTACTATTGGTGCCGGTGCGGCCGCAGTCAGCGGCAACCTTTCTGTGATGGTTCCCACACTGGAACAGAATTCGAACCAGTCCCTTTAACCGCAACGCAATCGGAAACCGTTTATCTCTGCGGATGTAAGCGGACTAAAAATCAACCGTTCTGCGATGGGGCCCATCAAACCTTATAGGTCTATCAGCAGACCAATCGATTCCATCATGTTTCACCAGTTGGCGGCCATCGTCTTTCCTCTATTCGCCATGGTAGCGGCCGGTTTTTTCTACGGCCGCCGCCACCTGCCCGATATGGCGGTGGCCAACCGGATTAATCTGGAGATTTTTACCCCGGCGCTGATCTTCTCGGTGCTGTCAGCCAAGGATTTTCAGATCGCGGCCTACGCTAATTTAGCGTTGGCGGGCACACTCGTGGTTTTGGGTTCAGGCTTGATCGCCTGGCCACTGGCCCGCTTGGCGGGTTGGCGGGTCAAAGCTTTCGTGCCACCCATGATGTTCACTAATTCTGGCAACATGGGGCTGCCTCTGGCGGTGCTGGCGTTCGGTGAGCCGGCCTTAGCAGCAGCTCTGGTCTTGTTCCTGGTGGAGAACACGCTGCATTTCACGGTCGGCAACGCTCTGCTGGAAGGCCGGATCCATCCTGGGATGCTGTTGCGCATACCGATGCTGCAAGCCACTCTGGCTGGACTGGCAGTGGCGCTGCTGGATGTCACTGTGTGGGCGCCTTTAGCAGTGACGTTGGATCTGATGGGGCAAGTGGCTATCCCGCTGATGTTGTTCGCCCTGGGCGTGCGCATGACGCGCATCAATTTCAAGGACTGGCGCATCGGACTGGCTGGGGCGGTGATCTGCCCAGCTTCAGGGATCGCCATCGCATTGCTGGCCGCGCCGCTGCTAGGAGTGACCGGCCAACAATATGATCAATTGCTGGTGTTCGGCGCTCTGCCGCCAGCCGTTCTCAATTTCATGCTGGCCGAGAAGTTCAACGAATCACCCGAAGCAGTGGCTTCCATCGTCCTCATGGGTAATCTCGCCAGCATGCTCACGCTGCCAGCAGTGCTGGCCTGGGTGCTTTGAATGCCATGCACCGGCACCATGCTGGATCGCTGAATCCTCCATGACCAATTCAAGAAAATCGCTTTTTTCACTCTAACGCTTGCCAACCCGGTCTTCTTTGGGTAATCTTCCGCGCCTATCGCTTAGGCGCGTAGCTCAGTTGGTTAGAGCACCACCTTGACATGGTGGGGGTCGTTGGTTCGAGTCCAATCGCGCCTACCAAATTTTGCAGGCTGCACAGCAGCGAAACGATTACAGCAAAGGGCGTGCCTTCCTTCCAAAAGAAGGTTTCATGGTGCGCCCTTTATTATTTTAACTTCCCTAGAAAATCATTAGCCGATTAAGAGAACTGCAGCAATGCCGACCATCACGCTTCCCGATGGCAGCCAGCGTGTCTTCGAGAACCCCGTCAGCGTCCGGGAGATCGCTGCTGCGATTGGCCCTGGACTGGCCAAGGCTGCTTTGGCCGGCAAGATTGATGACCATCTGGTCGATACCTCCTATATCATTACCCAAGATGCCCATTTGGCCATCATCACTGATCGCGATCCGGAAGGGCTGGGTATCATCCGCCATTCCAGCGCCCATCTGCTAGCCCATGCGGTCAAGCAACTCTATCCCAGCGCCCAGGTCACTATCGGTCCGGTCATCGAAAACGGTTTCTATTACGACTTCGCCTTCGAGCG
>DDST01000153.1 GCA_002343485.1 Proteobacteria bacterium UBA2383 | reverse complement strand
AGTCTTTTTTGGGGCACTACCGCCCTGTTTCCAACAGCACGAAATCGGCTCGGGCGTAAGGCGCGGTCGAGCCTAATTTCGCCCCTGGCGTAACTTCGGCGATGGTGCGCACCAGTCCTTGCAGCACCTGCCGGGCCTCCTGAACCTCTTGTGTCTTCCAATCCTTGCGGTCGCAACCGGTCAGGTTCGACAGCAATCCGGGCACGTCCACGACGACATAGCCATAGAACAGTCCCGCGCCCAGTTCCATATCCCCGGCATGGGCCGCGCCGGTTTCATCATCACGATTCAAGTCATCGACGACCGTGAAGTAATCCACTTCTGTATCCAACGGATGCACCGTCAAGGCATGGGCGACATGCACACAGGCATCACTGCGGGACAGAATGTCCGAAGTCACAAACCGCCCAAACAACGCGCCCTCCAAGCCAGCATACAAATGGCCGTGACCCGCTTGCGCCAGCATCGCCTTGAAGTTGTCTTTGTCTTTCTTCAACCGTTCCTGCAAGCGTTTTTCCGCATCTGGACCCGCCGCCGCGCAGTCTTTGAGCACCGCCACCAGAAAATCCGCCTCAGGCTGGCCAAACAGAACCGGTTGTTTGACCAGCAATCCTGCCGTTTCCGTGGTGTCCACCGGCTCTCCTTCTTCGCCAAAGTCCATTTCCGGTTGTTCTGGCTCCTCCTTAACTTTCTTCCCTTTCTTGCCCTTTTCCGCCTTGGCGGCTTTGCCGGCCTTCGCCGACTTCTGCAACAGCAGCGCCACCAGCGCCAAGGCCAACGCCTGCGCTTGATCCGGAGGCACTCCTTCCTGTTCCACCAAGCGCCGGACAATCACCCGCTCAAAGAAATGCCGGGTCCGCAAGCCGCCCGGCAGAGGTACGGTTTCATGCAAACGCTCCCGCCAATGGCGCTTGAGGCACTGCGAGGACACGCGCAAACGGGTCGCATTCCCGAAGGGAATCCGCTTAGCCAGGCCCGCGTCATCCCGGTTCAACAGGCTGGCGTGATAGGAAGTCAGAGTATGAATTTGCAGGAACATGGATCAGTCCTTCTCATTATTTTGATGACGGTAATAGTCGCCAGCGATCTTCAAACGCACGGCCTCCCGTTTGTCGCGGTCCTGGGCGAGCAGCAATTGCGCTAAATCCAGCCAATTGACGCTTTCCCCCTTGGCGGCCAGAAAGCGGGCGACGCGCAAGGTCAGGGTGTACAGCACGTCGTCTTGAGCTGCGAGCAACCGTTCCAAACGGGCCTCACTGTAACGGTGCTCCGCCAGTGCTTGACCCAGTGGCCGCTTCGGGTTATGCGCTGGTGTTCCCATCAATGCCAAACCTGCCAGCAAGGTTTGCCATGCACCGGTCTTGTTTTGCCAACCGTCCGGCAATCGCCGCTGGAAGCAGAACCGGTAGAAGGCCAGCGACGGTGGCCGATCCGGGGCTAGGCGTTTGAGCGCGGCCCGCTCCCCAGCCGGGAAATTCTCGCTGCCGATGATTGCAGCGACCTGACCGATCAGATGGGCCAGCGAAGGCGGTTCAGGGGCAGGTAGCGTCGGTGACAGTACGGCGTCTGGCATCGGTGATCTCCTTCAATTCGGGAAAAATCTTGAACAAACAACCGGAAAACACGCCGTTGGCCCGAACCCGTGACCGGTAATAACGGCCAGTGCGCGCGGGGAAGCGGGCAATGGCGCCGGCTAGAGTTTGGCGGGCATGGCGCTCCAAGGTTTGCAGCCAGAAACAACGCACGGCGTCCGCGTCAGCCTGGTCAACGGAGTTCCACAGCCAATCAAAAAAAACGGTGTGCCAGATGGCCGCGAACGAGCGCACGGTTTGTTCCACCCAAGCGCTCACTTCCCGTTTGTCCCAATCAATCTGCTCTGGCCCAGCTTCCAGCCAGGCGTACAGTGCCGGTTTGAGTACTTTGTTTTGCATCGCCGCCGCATCATTCAGACCCAAGCCACTGAGTTCCGCCAAGCGCTCACGCGCCGCGTCACCGCCAAACAAGCGCGCGGCGGCTCGCGCCGGAATCCGTACCGTGGCTTCATGAAAGCCATCGGTTTTGCCCATGCCACCCGGCGACAGCACGGCGGCCTGCACCCAACAGGCTTGGGCCGTCCGGTCCGGGTCCGGCTGCTGCATGGCAGCGGCTGCAAATCCCTCTTTTTCAAAAATCAGGTTACGTAAGCGTTGCGGTGAAAAGAACGGCGCCATTACCGTCCAGGCTTTTTTCTCTTTGCCGTCATCGACCAGCGGCGTCCACGGATCGCCCACGATGCCCTTTTGCTCCTTGGCCGCAATCCGATTGCCCGCAGTGCCCACCCCCAGTGCTTGAATCCATCCATTATTGACGGTCAGCCGGACCGCTCGGGCTATTTCAATAAAAAAAGGATCGAGTTTGGTTAAGGGCAGCGCGGTTTGCAGATCCCACGAGGGCAACCACAACAACACCAGCCCATCGGAACGGTAAGGCCATGGGTTCACCAGCAATTCAGCGCGGTAATCCAGCAGCTTGCGGGTTTCCCGCCGCCAGCGTCCGCCGAGAGCTTCGTCGTAACGCAGCCCGACACACACCCGGCTGCCCGTGCCGCTATTCATGCGGGCGATCCCGTAGTTGCCACGCCCCATCAACCCCGTCATCGTCTGCAAACTGATCAAGGCATACACCCAACATTCTGGATGATCCTCATGAACCCGTTGGCTTTTTACATCATGGTTCTTGGCGGTTTGCAGCACATCCAGTGCATCTGGCGTATCGGCTTTGGGCTTGAAGGCAGCCCAATCGGCTTTGTTCACCAACGGTGCCTGCATAAACGCCGGTTGCGTCACCTCCTCGACCACCAGCGCCCAGGCACAGTCATCGTCACGCCCGGCCAGTTGCCGCAACCCAGTGCGCCAGAAGGCTTCTGACTGCACCGGATCTTGAACGCCGGCCCGCGCCAGCACTGCCCCGGCCAGATAGCAGAGAAAAATATGAAACGCATCCTCCTGATGGCGTTGCAGGCCGGGCAGCGACTCGACCGTATCCGCCCCCAGCGCCGCCAGCAACCCCGGCAAACTCATCGCCTGCGGGCCTGTCGCGGTTTGCACCCGGAACACCGGCTCGGTCAGTAGATTCATATCTCCTCCTCCCGTTGTAAGCCCATGCGGGTATAACGGTAGCGCCGTTCACCGCACTGCAACATGATCCGGTCTGCATTCTGGATCAGCACTTGCGCGGTTTCTTCCGGCGTTGCCGGGGCCAGATGGCCCGGAATCACGATTTCCGCCAACCGTTGCCCAAACGGACTGGTCACGGTCCGTTCCAGGCGCACCCGCCAATCATTCAACCCTAACCGGGTTTGCACCGCCGTATTGAGCGGATTAAAGGTGAATGTTCCAAATGGTTTCGGCTGGATACCGGCTAAGGTGGCCTGAAGCGCCTGCGCCAATGCCTCACCTTCCACCTTCTGAGCGTGGCGTTGCCATATCGGGCTATCCAGCATCGCCAGCGCCTCGGGATGCGTCGCTCCTTCCACCAGGCGGCGGTTATCACGAGGAATGACCCAGATTGGTTCATTCCGTAATAAATCCAGCGTCAACCGCATCACCCGCAGATCCGGATAGACGCTGCCTAACCCCGCCATGCCGCTGACCTGGCCATTGCTCCGCAGCAGGTTTTCCAAAGTCAAATCTTCAGGAACCAGCACCACACATCGCGCCGTTTTAAATCCAGCGGGCCGCGCCCGGTCATGCCGATGCAAACGCCCGATGCGCTGCAACAGCACATCCATCGGACACAAATCCGTGATCAGCAGATCCGCATCCAGATCGAGGCTCTGTTCCAAGGTTTGTGTCCCGACCAGCAGCACCGGCCCCGGTGCGGAACCTCGACCCCAGCGGGCGCTGACTGCCGCATCCAACACCGTCCGATCCACCGCCGCAAAGCGGCCATGATGCGGCGCGATGACCCCCGCACACTGGAACAGTGTCTCAGCCGGTAACGCTGCCTCCAGCGCTGCTTGCAACGCTATCACCCGCGCCACGGTATTGAGCACCACCAACACCCGCGCCCCGGCCTCTACCGCCTCCTGCAAGCGCGGTAACAGCGCCACGGGACCGGCCAGCGCCGATACACACGCAACTTGGACGGTTTTGCCTTGGGTCGCCGCGGGAATCGCCCGGGAGGGTTGCCCTGCCACAGTCAACGCCGGATAGGGCGTTGCTTGCGCGGTCTCATAATCCGGGCCAGCTTGGGGTCGAGCGCCAGCGTGAAGAAACTGGGTGCGCGCCACAGCGCCCAGCGTCGCCGACAACAGCAAGGCATGACCGCCAAGGCCCAGATGATGAGCCAGCAACTGCGTCAGCAATTCGCGCATATACGGATCGCTGGCGTGGACTTCATCCACCACCAGTAATTGCCGGTCCAGACACACCGAGCGCAAATGGGCATGGGGGACTTGCAACACACTCAACAACACCTGATCCAGAGTGCCGACCGCCACCGTCGCCGCCAGAAAGCGCTTGGGCCGTTCCGCCGCCCAGGCCCGTTCCTGCTGCGCCCGTGTTGAATCATCTTCCCAGCGGGTTTCCGGGCTGGGTAGCACGGTTTTTACATCCACTCCATCCAATTGCGCATAGCCGGGCACCGCCAGCAGCACCGGGGGCCGGCCAGTTGGGTCGGGAAACACCGTCTCCACCATCCGTAACACCCGGCCATAGAGTTCTCGCGCTGCGGCCCGGGTGGGCAAGGCGAAATACAGCCCATCGATTTCCCTCGCCGCGAACAGCGCCAGAAAACGCGCCAACGCCGCCTCGGTTTTCCCAGAGCCGGTTTCCGCTTCCAGGATCAATAACCGGTCCGCTTCGTTCACTGGCCAGGCCGACAGTGTTTGTTGCAATGGATAGGGCGCAAACCCAAACACCGCAGCAAACGCGGGTAGAGACGTTCCTAAAGTGTCCCGGTATGGCTGCGTATCCAATCCCACAGCCCGCAATGCCCGGCTGGCTGCATTGGGCGCAAAAGCCAAACGGTCACCCATGTCCCGGTCGAAGGGAAAGAAGCTTTCATGCGAACCCAGCCAGTCGGCTAACATCACCAGCCCCGCGAAGCGATGCTGCAACGCAGGCGGCGCCGGTAATGGCGCTCCTCCCGGAACAAAGGCTCTTGGAAAAGCCTGCTGCGCCATCGTCCACAACGCCGCAATACCCTGGAAGGGGTCTCGTCCGTTTTCCGGCCGCCACCACTGGGTTTTCGCGGTGTGATAGGAGCCGGTGCGCTCGCTTGAATCAAAACGGACTGGACGGCCATGATGTGACAGCGTCGCGATCAGTAACGCTTCACCCTCATCGGGGCCGGCAAACCAGGCTGCCCAGGTCTCGACGGCCAAAGCTTCAGCCAACCGTGCCTTCAGATCGCCCTCGAAGAACAGCGGGGCTAGTTCACGAATATGACCTGCCTGAGGCGCATCCGGACGCAGGATTTTTTCCTGAAACCCCCGGTTCGGTTTGCCCAGGTCGTGCAACAGCGCAAACACTGCAAGACGATCTAAATCAGTTTCAGTGAGTGAAGATTGAGCCGCCACGTCCAAACGGCGGCGGATGACTGGCAAGGCGGCTAAAGCACGGAAGACTATCGCCACATCGAGACAGTGTTCTGCTAAGGGATGCCAAGCGAGCAGAACATTACGAGCAGGATCAAGACGTGCTTTTCCCCAATAGTCAGTTAACTGAATATCCATAAACCCTTTCCAATTGATGGGTTCAATGAACGGCTGAAGCTGGTTTTCTTCAACATGCATAGAACCCCTCTTACCAGATCATTTTTGAGGGGCGCGATGAAACGCGCGTAATAGCAGTGAACGTCGAGCGGTAGGTACAAGCAGCAGAGATCCGAGGAGAATCACACTGCACTGCTGACGATATGTGCAGATCATCACCTCGATCCTGTTCGAGAGGCTGGGTGCTCCATCGCAGCGGCGATGCACACAGCTTGCTTGGGGGCGGAATCGACACGCGCTGTGAGAGTGTCAATTTTTGAGGTCGGCATGGGGTATCCTGGCCTGCGTTTGTTACTTAATTATGGCAGATGTTGGAATACCCTAGCGTAAAAGAGAATAAGAATATAGAAGGTGTATTACTAGGTTTTTATTAAGTACCGGCTCCTTCCTATTTTGCTACAAAAAAGATACTATTGTAATTATACAATACGTTTTAAATAGGCCGATACGGTTCAAATCACGGTGCCCGCAAAATCGGCCGATTGAGCATTATCTAGCTAATAGCATTGAAAAAATGTAAGAAAAAATAACCAAAACCATTGTATTTTTTGAAAACTCGCCCGCAACACCTGTCTTCTCTTGGCGCAAACGCAATCTGCGATCGGCCTAGCGGTAGTTTTCTATGTAACAGAAAATAAACGGTTACCTGCCGGTGTTTGCCCAGCGAAAAAGAATTAATAGATGGCAGGATCTCATGCAATCTTGAGCTGACAGGCAACGGCCGGTGACAAAGCCTCCAATTGAGGATTCGACACCGTTCAAGGACGTTCAGAAACCCGCGTTAGGCGGGTTTTTTCATGTCTTTCGAGGGGGGATCAAGCAGTGGCGCGCTTGCGTGTGACGGCCAAGGCAGGTGGAGATGCCAACGTTTGGTACACAACGCAGTATCTTTCGGTCAGGCGCAGGAGAGTTGCGAGTTGCTCCTCCGATGCGTCAGTATCGAGGGTGAACTGCAACCGTATGTTCTGAAAGCCGACCGGCACCTCCTTTGACAGCCCCAACGTTCCGCGGAAGTCGAGATCACCTTCGGCTCGAAGCGAAGCGTCTCGCAACTCAATACCAAGCGCTGTGGCTACTGCGTTTAGAGTAACGCCGGCACAGGCCACCAGCGCTTCGAGCAGCATGTCACCTGAACAGGCAGCCAGTCCGCTTCCACCCGTGGCTGGATGTAACCCGGCGACAACTCCTGCTTTGCCTGTTTCGATCTTGCAGCTAACACCCTCACTAATGCGGCCCTGCGCACTCAAGGTGATCAGCGCCGCCGCTGGGGTCTCGCGATATTGCTCCTTTAGCGGAGCCTGGACAGAACGCAATTCTTCAGCATTCATGATGAGACGCCTCCTCGTAATGGGGGTGTGACCTGTCGGTTAAAGTTACAACGCCGTGTGATAACCGGTGGCGCTTTGTGCTGCCGAATGAGCGAAACGGACGTCATTGACCGCATTATTATGTGCGAATTCACAGCCGGATATATTTGGGCACTCTTGATTTCAACAGGCTAATCAACTCTGGCTGCATGCGCTCAAATTCATCCGGAATCCCCAGTACCGCGACTTTTTTGCCTTTTAGCAAACCGTGGAACTTTTTCGTGACCTTGTTTTTATGGGATTTCTCCATGACCAAGATGACATCGGCCCACTCAACGAGATCACCACTCAGCGGCGTTTCTGCATCGGCATTCGTTCCTGCCGCCATTGTTTCTATGCCTTCATACGCCGCAAACACTTCTGCCGCAGTAGGGCTACGCAATCGGCACTCACTGCAAATAAATAGTAGTTTGGTCATGCCTTATTACACATATCGAGAGAGGAAATTCTTCCAAATAAAGTTCCGTTGCCTCACGGAGATTCAGCAATGCCTCCTCGACAGTTTCACCTTGTGTGGTTGTACCTATCTCGGGATTAAATACCACATAGCCTCCTTCCGGGGCTGGGGTTAAGACTGCTGAAAGTTCCATATGCTTCTCCTTTGGCGAAAGTGCGAAGTGGAATGCCTAACGCCGCAATAAGCGGCGCGAAGCAGCAACGCTGCGGAGCGTTCGAGTGAGCGCAGCGAACGGCTTGATTACATTGTTAGATTTTGTTTACTCAATGGTTAATACAACATTTCCCTTCTTATGCCCCTCATCCACATATCTATGTGCCTCAACTATTTTCTCCAAGGAGTAGACTTTATCGATGACAGGCTTCAATCTTTTAGTCTCGTATAAACGCAAAATTTCTTGTAGTAATTCCTTGCTTTCCAATGCGACACCGCAAATCAAATTTTTTTTAACAAGTGAGCTTATAATAGTACCTAGACCGGCATTGATAAGAATTAATTTTCCTGATTTAGATAGTGATCTCTTACAACCTGCATAAGACAAATTACCTACGGTATCAAGAATTACATCATAAACTACACCATTATCAGAAAAATCATTATTAGTGTAATCAATCACTTTATCTGCCCCGATTGATAACACCAGCTCTCTGTTACTACCAGAACATATTCCTGTTACTTTGGCCCCGTAATTTTTTGATACTTGAACTGCTGAGCTACCAACAGAGCCAGACGCACCATTAATTAATACCTTACTATCTTGCTTGATTTTTCCCTGTAAAAAATATAGCGCTGTTATTCCACCAAAAATCAAAGAAACAGCATCTGTATGTGAAATTGAATCTGGTATTTTTATAAGGGCTTTGTTTTCAGCGATACACGTATACTCAGAATTCGCACCAAGTGCCACACCCGTAGTACCAAACACCCTATCTCCTTTTTTAAATAGGCTGACACCTTTACCCACTGCGACAACTTCACCAGAAAAATCCATTCCAGTTATCTTCTTCCTAGGCTTGAACAAGCCAAACGCCAGGCGAGCAGGAAGCCAAAACCCGCTTGGCACGTCAAATCTTCTCATCCGGCAGTCACCAGTAGTAACTGCAGATGAGGCTATTTTGACTAAGACTTCATGATTTTTTGGGGTAGGTTCTTCAAGATCATGAACTTCAAGGACATCCGGGGTACCATACGCCATCCATATTACAGCTTTCATTGCTCACCTTTGCAGTTTGAGCCTTGGCAGAACCCAATAAAATCTAACGGGGCGCTAACCGGCCTGCGCGGCTTTTCGCAAGGTCCGGTTAAGCGCAGGGTTATGCCGAAATAGCAAAGTGATAGACAAAGAATTGTTCATCGCGCTTCCAGCCAGCAGATTGATAAAGAGCTTGGGCTGTTTCGTTGCTCGTTGCGGTCGATAGCGAGACACGAACGGCTCCCAATGATTTCGCAAAATCAGTAGCTGCGGACATCAATTTTGAAGCAACGCCTTTCCGGCGGGCTTGCTCATGCACAAAAAGATCGTTGAGCACAAATACACGGGCAAGCGATACCGACGAAAAACTTGGATAGAGTTGAGTGAAGCCAACTGGTGCACTGCTTTCATGTGCAATGAACAGGACTGACTCGCCGTGATTGAAGCGGGCGCGCAAAAACTCGCGTGCGGCGGAAAGGTCACTCGCGCGACCATAGAACTGACGATAGCCATCAAAGAGTGGAGCAAGTGCTTCAATGTCAGATAGGACTGCTTGGCGAACGGTGATGTTGCTCATATTTCTCTATAGGTTGCTCATATTTCTCTATAGGAGGCATAACGTTGCGCTTGAGGGGCGCGGAGACAGCAAGCGAAGCTTGCTGGCGGAGCGTCCCTCTCGAAGCGTTTGTTAGGCATTCTCGGTGAGCTTCTTTGGAGTGAAAGCCGGGACCAATATGCCTTTCGGCGTAACAATCAATGCTGGCCATTCAATACCACGAACATAATATATTTCAGCATCTAATTCACCTTCGGTTGGTTCCCAGTCGCTGGGGGTGAATTGGAACTGCCAGGCAAGTTTGGATTCCTCTCGAACTGTTGCTACATGGCGATCAAACTCCGTTGGGTCTCTTGTGATTTCTATCAGCACGCTGCCTTTCGACCGTATTCCATTGCGAATGGCTGTAATGGCGTTTCTCCAGTGAGGGGCAGATTCTCTTGCTGCAACAGCAAAGAGGCCGGAAAACGCACCAAATACGAAGAAAGATTCGTATTCGGTTAGAACTCCCAACGCAATAAGCACCAGCGTCAGCCCGAGAAGCCCTTTGGGTGTCCATGAGAGCCGCGCGGATCGTCGAAGCTTTTCGATCTGCTGTTCTGGTGATATGGCCATAGTGATGCCTAACGGGGCGGCGGATAACCGGCGAGCCCGGACAAAACGCAGTTTTGGACGGGCGATGTCCGGTTGATCCGCTGGTTGTGCGGCGCTTCGCGCCGCGCAATCAGTGGATGCCGATCCGCCGCCCCGTTGCCGCGGGCGCAAAGCACTGGCCGCTACCCATAAGTCGAAAACTCTTGCAGAATTAGCTATATGAAATATTTATCATATAATTGATTTTGTTGATATTATCTGATTTATGGGTAATAACCAGCGCGTAGCGTCCGCGGCAACGCCAAGCTAAGCAGCAAACAACTTGAGTCTTCTGTTAGGCTCCATACCATACTCCATGAAAACTACTGGCTGATATCAGTGACCGGCTTAGCAGCCCGCGCAGAACGCCTACTCTTGTATGACCTTCCACAAGGTGCATACCCTCCTCTGTGCCGACCAAGCCACGGTGAACAAAAACCGGCTCCATCACCCATGTTTGGTGTTCTTCCCAGTGCCGCCAAACATTTTCCCTTACATCGATGCAGCGCCAGCCCATTTTCTCGAATTGATCGAGCCGTTGACTGACTCTGTATGGCCATTCTGAAAATCGCGACAACATGAAACACGGCTGAATATCGGCGGCGGTAATCCTTTTTTTCTCCCACGCTAAGGAACCAATATCGAGTTCCCCATACTCTTTTTGGTGCTCTCCGTTTCGCCCATGATCTTGGTAGACCTGTTTCACTACCTCAAGCGGAGTATTTGGAAGCACCTCAAGAATCGCTTCCAGCTCGATGATGCCATTCTTCTCGTTGTACGGGAGATCGAGTAGGTCGCGAAACTTCATCCTTTTGAGCCTAACGATAATCATAACAGGCGCGCCATAGTTGGCGCGTCCTAGTTGATGGCATGATTAGGTAATGGACTTTGGGAGGCCAAAGCGAATAATAGAACTATGCCATAGTGTTTTTGTATCTTCTTCATAGATGCAATAACCGTGAGAAAAGATTAATTCTCGCATTTTATCAGGATCATTCTCTGAAAATCCTGTATTATTCTTCGCCAAAGGTTTGGTCTTATCTGAATATTGAATAACCGCATTGGAGCTATTTTTTAACAGCGGTTTTATATTCTGGAGATAACGATTGATAATATCTAAATCTAAGTGTACAAAAACTCCAAAAGAAAACAAGAAATCAACTGATTCAACTGGAATCCCCGGAAAATTGTCACCATTATTCTTAATGTAAGCTATATTACTTAGATCAAAATTTGTCTTCAGCTCATCCAATAACTCTGGGTGGTAGTCAACAGCATAAATCTGTTTTGCATCAGCAATTCCCGGTCTCTTAAA
>DDST01000067.1 GCA_002343485.1 Proteobacteria bacterium UBA2383 | reverse complement strand
GTGTTCTGACAAAGTAGAATTAGCATAAATAAGCATCTAACCTTCTGTCCATGGTGGAGAGTGAAGCGATGCAAAAGATCCTTATTAAGTTTTTGTTTCAGCACTGGGGATTCACTTTTCTGCTGATGGGGGTCTTCTTTTTTCTTTTTGGAGTTACTTCCCTGAATTTATTTGTTTTACTCAAGGTAAACATTAACCTGTATATCGAACATGGCGTGATGGTGATCGCCGATGGAGCTTTGCGCCAACTTGTCGAACTATTGAGCTACGGCTACCTAAGCCTATTGTTTTACACACTGTTCAAAGTTTGTGAGAACATCCTGGTTAATCGGCTGACCAGCCTCCGGCCAGATGCTTGAGTCTCAAGATCATTAATCAAGCCTGGTAAGCCAGGGCTGGCCTGAGTCAGAGTATTGATATTAAAAAAATACCTCGCGAATTATCTGGGCGGTCAGCGCCTGGCCGACCGCTTCAAGGACCGCCTCACGCCTCGGCACTTCCTGTTTCACGCCCTCCAAACCTCGTACCTGTGATGCCTCACACGGTTAAAACAAACACAACCTCTCAATCTATCAAGGTCTCCAGATAAAGCAGAATTATCGAGGCGCCAGATATCTTTCCATCAACATCTTAAAATTAAGTTAGGGAACTTCCATGCTAATCCGGGTAGGCTACGACATCATCTTCGAGCATTCGGCACCCACGCCGATTATTGTGATGCTCTATCTTCATCCTTCATGCCGGCCTTCGATCCGCCGGGGCGAATACCTGCTCGTTGAGCCACAGGTGCCGGTCAGCGAATATACTGATGCTTTTGGCAATCGCTGCGGTCGCCTGATTGCGCCTACGGGTTCGATACGGTTTTGGAATGATGCAGTGGTCGAAGACAGCGGGCAGCCAGATTGCCAGAATCCCGCTGCCCAACAGCATGAAATCCATGCTTTGCCGGATCAGATACTCACATTTCTGCTGCCAAGCCGCTATTGTGAAGTGGATCGTATGGTGGATATTGCCTGGCAACTTTTTGGCACGGTGCCAAAAGGTTGGGCACGGGTGCAGGCTATCTGTGATTTTGTGCATAGCCATATTAAGTTCGATTATATGCAGGCTCGCAAAACCCGCACGGCTTACGAGGCTTACCAGGAGGGGGTGGGCGTCTGTCGTGACTACACACACTTGGCGGTTACTTTGTGTCGCTGTCTGAATATTCCGGCCCGATACTGCACGGGGTATCTAGGAGATATCGGGGTGCCGGTGACAGGGCCAATGGATTTCAGCGCTTGGTTTGAGGCTTACCTGGATGGTCGCTGGTACACATTTGATCCGCGTAATCACATGCCCCGTATCGGCCGGGTGCTGATGGCTCATGGCCACGATGCCGCAGATGTGGCGTTGTTGACCTCCTTCGGTCCGAGCCGGTTGGAGCGGTTCACCATATGGACTGACGAAGTAAAGAGCGCTGATATTTCATAACTGGGTCAGGAGATTGAATGCGGCGACGATGGGCGCCAAGCGACCCAGGACGTCGTCGCATTATGCGATGCAAGATCATTCTTGAAATGACTCATCAGAGTTCAGCATCGAGAACATGGTTTTGACCGGCATCCGGTTGTTCCACAAAGGATGAATCCCGGTATCGTGGGGGTATTAGCCGCTGTTCCCAAGCAACCGGCGGCTTCATCTTGCTGGTTGATTGACAGACAACGCTTGCAACCCGCAAGAATGTTTGGGCATGGAGAGGCAGCGAGCACACCACTTAAAAACCATGAAAATATTGTGTTAGATAGGGTATAATGCCGCGCAATGGTTTGATGCTCAATCATTTCATGCCGCCGTACAGCGTTTCACCCTAATTATTTTAGGAATCATTATCATGCCTATCGGTACTACTATTACTGAATACATCATTGAGGAACAGCGGCGGATCCAAAATGTTTCTGGTGATTTCACCGCATTAATCAACGACGTCGTGATCGCTTGCAAAGCGATTTCCAGCACGGTCCGTTATGGCAGTCTGGTGGGTGTGCTCGGAGTCGCCGACACCGAGAACATCCAAGGTGAGACCCAAAAGAAGCTGGATATCATTTCTAATAACCTGTTCATCAAGCGCAATGAATGGGCAGGTCATGTCGCCGCTATGGCCTCTGAAGAGATGGATGATGTTTACCATCTGCCCAATCAGTATCCACGCGGCAAGTATTTGCTGGTGTTCGATCCGCTGGATGGCTCTTCCAATACTGATGTCAACGGCGCAGTCGGCACTATTTTCTCCATCCTGCGCCGCCCGGAGGGCGCTCGCGGCGAGCCAACCACCCGCGATTTTCTGCAACCGGGTGACCGGCAGGTGTGTGCTGGCTACGCGCTTTACGGCCCTTCGTCGATGATGGTGTTAACCACCGGCCACGGGGTCAACGGCTTTACCTTGGATCAGCGTATTGGCGAATATATTTTGACCAACCCAAACATGCAGATTCCTGAAAATACTCATGATTTCGCCATCAATAGTGCTTATATGCGATTTTGGGATCCACCCGTACGCCGCTATATCGATGAGTGTCTGGCGGGCAAAGACGGCCCGCGTGGCAAGGACTTCAACATGCGCTGGGCTGGGGCGATGATCGCTGATGTTCATCGGGTGCTATGCCAAGGCGGCGTATTCCTATACCCAATTGATCGCAAACTGCGCTCCAAGCATCAGGAAGGTAAACTCCGTTTACTTTATGAGGCGAACCCAATGAGCTTCATTATCGAGCAAGCCGGCGGGCTGGCGACCACCGGTACTGAGCGGATCATGGCTTTGCCACCGGCTGGCCTCCATCAGCGCTGTTCAGTGATCATGGGATCAAAAAACGAAGTCGAGCGCATCATTGCCTATCATCTCGAAGATCAATAGTTTTTTCTAAAATAACGGCTTGCTGCTATCCAATCTTCTGCAGCAAGCCGTTTCTGTATCCAGCACCCTGCCTGCCCGTGTAGAACGGGCGGGCAAGGGTAAAGATTAGGCCGACTGGGTGATGGTCTCGCCTGCCCCAGCGTCTTCAGCCGTGCTTGGCTTTTCAGGCGCTGCAATATGGATTCGCATACCGTAGAAACTGCGGAACACGAAGACCAGGTTGATGATCAGGAACAAGGCCGCCAAATTCACCGCCAAAACTTGCTGGCCTTGCGCCACGAGGCCAGCCCCCATTTCGACCGCGAGCAGCCCAAACAGTGTGGTGAACTTGATAATCGGGTTCATCGCTACTGAGGAAGTGTCTTTGAAGGGGTCTCCAACCGTATCGCCGACCACGGCCGCTGCATGCAGCTCGGTGCCCTTGGCATGTAGCTCGGTTTCCACGATCTTCTTGGCGTTGTCCCACGCGCCGCCGGCGTTGGCCATGAAGATGGCCTGGAACAGGCCGAAGAATGCGATCGCGATGAGGTAACCGATGAAGAAGTACGGATCGAAGAACGGCAGGCCGAGCGAGAACGCGAAGATCACGATGAAGATGTTCCACATGCCCTTTTGCGCATAGACGGTGCAGATCTCGACGACCTTTTTCGAGTCGGCGATCGACGCGGTTTCCTTGTCGAGCTTGATGTTCTCCTTGATGAACACGACGGCACGATAGGCGCCGGTGACGACCGCCTGCGTGCTCGCGCCGGTGAACCAGTAGATCACCGAACCGCCCATGAGCAGGCCGAGCAGCACTTGAGGCTGCACGAGACTGAGCTTGGCTACCGCGCCGCCGAAGGCGTGTTCGAGCAGCATGATGATGCCGAACACCATCGTCGTCGCGCCCACGACTGCCGTCCCGATGAGCACGGGCTTGGCGGTG
>DDST01000150.1 GCA_002343485.1 Proteobacteria bacterium UBA2383 | reverse complement strand
GGCTCAATATGGATTCCGGACTGTTGAGCATAGTGCGCTCTGGCGGAGATTGGGGGCTAGACTGAAAGAGTTCCGAAACGCTGCGACCGACGAGCCTTGCCGATGATCAACCTCCAAAATTTGCTGGATGACGCCAAGTGCTACGAAACGGTCCGTCAGTTACGGTGGCCCGACGGGGTTTGTTGTCCCCATTGTGGCGCGACGGCGATCACGAAGCAGGGGCGTGATACCACCCAACGGGCACGACAGAAATATCGCTGCGAAGGTTGCCAGCGCCATTTTGATGATTTGACGGGAACGGTATTGGCGGGCCATCATCAACCGCTGCGGGTGTGGATCTTGTGTTTGTATTTCATGGGGTTGAACCTATCCAATGTCCAGATTGCCCAGGAGTTGGGGTTAAACCCGGACGACGTACAGCGGATGACTGAGCAGTTGCGAGAAGGCATGGTCGCTTGCCAGCCGGAACCGATTTTGGTGGGGGAAGTGGAATGCGATGAGGTCTATATTGTGGCCGGGCATAAGGGACATCCGGAGGCCGTCAAAAAAAAGGCCGCTGGGGGCGGCGGCGACGCTTGAAGGGTACGCGCGGGCGCGGCACCTTGGAGAATGAAAAACCCCCGATCTTCGGGATGATCCAGCGAGGCGGGGCGGTCGTCGTGCGGATGCTCGAAAACGTCTAGCAGGCCACGATCCGTCCGCTGATTGAGCGGTTCATCGCGCCGGGAACGCGGGTGTATACCGACGAGTAGGACATTTACCATCGCCTGCCCGAGTGGGGGTTTGACCATCGAACGGTCTGCCATAGCCGGGGGGAATACGCCCGCGATGAGGACCGTGACGGTTTTTATGAAGTCCATGTTAATACCGCTGAGGGATTCTGGTCCTTGCTGCGCTCGTGGTTGCGGCCTCATCGCGGCATTTCGCAAGAGAAACTGCCGCTCTACCTGGGCTTCTTTCAGTTCGTGCATAACACCTGCATCCGGGGCAAAGGCTTGCTCAGACCCCTTTTGGAACTCCTGGTCGCGTAACGGGGCAAACTGACTGGAATCCATATTGAGCCAAATCCGATTAATGAGAAGCTGTTCGTAGGTCCCGACCGCTACAGCGATTTGAACATTTACGCACGCATCATTGTCGATGAAGCCCGTCGGCGCGGCATTGCCGTAGATATTCTGGATGCGCATCATGGCTATTTTCGTCTGAGCCAGGGTGGACGCAGCATCACCTGCCGTGAGTCCCTGTCCGAGTTAACATCAGCGATCGCTATGAGCCGCTGCGATGACAAGCGAGTGACTCGCAACATGTTGACTGACTCTGGATTAGGTATGCCAGCGCAGATTCCCGCAGACGATCCAGAAACCGTTCGGGACTTTCTGGCCCGCCATCAGCGGGTTGTTGTCAAACCGGCGCGTGGGGAGCAAGGTCATGGTGTCCAGGTCGATTTGCGCACCCTGGACACGGTTGAGGCGGCTATCACCACCGCCCAGCGCTTCTGCGATGACGTGATCGTCGAGGAAATGGTGGAGGGCGAGGATCTGCGCATCATCGTCATCGGTTACCAGGTGATTGCCGCCGCTACGCGCCGTCCCGCAGAGATTACCGGCGATGGCCAGCAGAACATTCGTACCCTGATTGAGAAACAAAGCCGCCGGCGTCAGGCCGCTACCGGCGGCGAGAGCTGCATTCCACTTGATACAGAGACCTTGCGTTGCATCGAATCCGTTGATTACTCGCTGGACTCCATACTCCCTGCGGGTCAGCGCTTGCGGGTGCGCAAAACCGCCAATTTGCATACCGGCGGCACGATCCATGATGTGACCGGCCAACTGCATCCGCATCTACGGGATGTCGCTGAACAAGCTGCCCGCGCCCTGGAAATTCCCGTGGTGGGTTTCGACTTCATGGTTCCCGATCTGGCTGGCGAACAGTACGCGATTATCGAAGCCAATGAACGGCCGGGATTGGCTAATCATGAACCGCAACCTACCGCGCAACGCTTCGTCGATCTTCTCTTTCCTCATTCCCGGATCGAACCCTGATGCAGACTCTTCTCGATCAAAGCTATCTGCTGGATATCATGAGCCGATTGCTGGCGACACACAGCCCCTCCGGCATGACTGACGAAGTGGTGCATATGGTGTGCCTGGAACTGATGGCGCTGGATATTCCCTTCAGCCTGACCCGGCGCGGGGCCATTCGCGCTGATCTGGAAGGCGCACGCCATAGCCCGGATCGGGCCATCGTCTCCCGCCTGGATACGCTGGGTGCAATGGTCAAGTAATTAAAACCCAACGGCCGGCTGGACGTCGTGCCGATCGGAACCTGGTCGGCGCGCTTCGCCGAAGGCGCGCGGGTTACTATCTATTGTGACGGCGGCTGGCGCTATCGCGGCACTCTCTTGCCATGTAAAGCTTCCGGCCACACTTTTAATGAAGAGGTTGATACTCAACCAAGCAGTTGGTTTAATCTGGAATTGCGCGTCGATGAACGTTGTAATTGTCCCGGAGACCTCCAGGCATTAGGCATCAACATTGGCGACACGATCGCCATTGACTCGCAACTGGAAATCAGCAGCAGCGGCTTTATCAACGCCCGCCATCTGGATGACAAGGCCGGTGTTGCAGTGCTGCTGACGGTGGCCCGAGCTGTGCGGCATGGAGGCATCCGGCTGCCAGTGGATTGCCATTTGCTGTTTACCATTTCTGAGGAAGTCGGCGTTGGCGCCTCGCATATCCTGCATGGCGGTGTGGCGGAGCTGGTCTCCATCGACAACGGCACCATTGCTCCAGGACAGAATACCTGTGAATATGGGGTCACTATCGCTATGCAGGACTCATCAGGTCCCTTCGATTGGTATTTGACTCGGCACCTGCTTAGTTTGTGCGAGGTGCATGATATTGAACATAGCCGAGACGTGTTTCGCTACTATCGCAGCGATGCGGCAGCAGCGCTGGAAGCCGGTAATGATATCCGTACTGCCCTTACTTGTTTTGCGCTGGACGCTTCCCACGGCTACGAACGCACCCATATCGATTCGTTGATGGCCTTGGGCGAGTTGCTGCTCTCCTATGTGCAGAGCAAGCCGCTGTTTCAACGGGATGCGCAGCCACTCGGTCCAATGGGTGATTTTCCCGCGCCGGGAACCTGATGATTCGCGTCCACACCCTTGAGGAAACTTGTGGACTGCGTATTATCTAAATATCAACCCGGCGACGAGCGGTGGCAGGGTTTTGTAGTCGCCGCTGGACGCTCGAACCCTATCCCTTCGACAGATGCAGTGCTAACGCCATGAGCAAGGAATATTCATCGTCCCCTGATCACGATCGCGATCTCGTCGTTGAACCGGCGAAGCCCGCGCTCAAGCAGCCACCCCTCTATAAGGTGATTCTGCTCAACGATGACTATACTCCCATGGATTTCGTGGTGCGGATTCTCGAACACTTTTTCGCGATGACCCGGGAGAAAGCGACGGAGATCATGCTGCATGTCCACACTCGCGGACATGGAGTGTGTGGGGTCTACACGCACGATATTGCGGAAACTAAGGTGGCGCAAGTGAATAAATTTTCCCGCCGACACCAGCATCCGTTGTTATGCACCATGGAAGAAGCCTAAGTCCGAAATCACCCAGCGCGATTCGAGGTGTTGAGTATGTTAAGCAAGGATCTGGAGTTCTCGATCAATCTCGCGTTTCGCGAGGCAAGGGACCGGCGCCATGAATTCATGACCGTGGAGCATTTACTCCTGTCGCTGCTGGACAATCCAGCCGCGGTGGAGGTATTGCGGGCTTGCGGCGCCCATTTGGATAAACTGAAACGCGATCTGCAAGTTTTTATTCGCGAAAACACACCATTGCTGGCGCTGGATGATCCACGCGAAACCCAGCCGACACTTGGGTTCCAGCGGGTGTTGCAGCGGGCGGTGTTGCATGTTCAATCCTCTGGCAACAAGGAAGTCACCGGCGCCAATGTGCTGGTAGCGATTTTTGGTGAACAGGAATCGCAGGCGGTATTTCTTCTCAAGCAGCAGGAAATTAGCCGGCTGGATGTCGTGAATTACATTTCGCATGGTATTTCCAAGGTCGCTGAAGAGCAGGATTCCGCAGCTTCCTCACCGGAGGAGAATGGCGAAAATCAGCAAAATGCCAAGCCATTGGAAAATTTTGCAACCAATCTCAATGAATTGGCCAGACAGGGGCGTATTGATCCTCTGATCGGGCGCCGCGAAGAAGTTGAGCGCACGATTCAGATTCTCTGTCGCCGGCGCAAGAACAACCCCTTGTTTGTTGGTGAGGCTGGCGTGGGCAAGACCGCTATTGCGGAGGGTCTGGCGAAGATGATCGTCGATGGTGAAGTACCGGATGTACTGCGCCACGCTACGATTTACGCGCTCGATTTGGGTGCGCTAGTGGCAGGTACCAAGTATCGGGGCGATTTTGAAAAGCGGCTGAAATCAGTGCTGGCGCAGTTGCGCAAGGAGCGCAACGCTATCTTGTTCATTGACGAAATTCACACAATCATCGGTGCGGGAGCTGCCTCGGGCGGGGTGATGGACGCCTCGAATTTGATCAAGCCAATGCTGGCTTCCGGCGAGATGAAGTGTATTGGTTCGACGACTTATCAGGAATACCGTGGCATCTTCGAGAAAGATCGGGCGCTGGCCCGGCGCTTTCAGAAGATTGACGTGGTTGAGCCGTCTATCGAAGAAACTTATCAAATCCTGCGTGGCCTTAAGACGCGCTTTGAGGATCACCATGATGTCAAATATGCTGACAAGGCGCTGCGTGCGGCAGTAGAACTGTCGTTCCGCTATATCAATGATCGCCATCTGCCGGACAAGGCTATTGATGTCATTGATGAGGCTGGCGCTAGTCAGCGGCTGCTGCCCGCTGCCAAGCGAAAAAAACTGATCAATGTCACGGATATCGAGACGATCATCGCCAAGATGGCCCGCATCCCGCCGAAGACAATATCGTCGTCGGATAAGGATACACTACGCAATCTGGAACGGGATTTGAAGCTGGTGGTGTTTGGTCAGGACGAGGCGATTGATACGCTGGCTAATGCGATCAAGATGGCGCGGGCTGGGCTGGGCAATGAACAAAAGCCGATTGGCAATTTTCTGTTCGCTGGACCGACCGGTGTGGGTAAAACCGAAGTAACCCGGCAACTGGCCAAGATCATGGGTATCGAATTGATCCGCTTCGATATGTCGGAATATATGGAGCGGCATGCCGTCTCGCGATTGATTGGCGCCCCCCCGGGGTACGTCGGTTTCGATCAGGGCGGACTGATGACAGACGCTATTCTCAAGCATCCTCATGCGGTGTTGCTGCTAGACGAAATCGAAAAAGCCCATCCGGACGTATTCAACCTGTTGTTACAGGTTATGGATCACGGTACGTTGACCGACAATAATGGCCGCAAGGCCGATTTCCGCAATGTCATCATCGTCATGACTACGAATGCCGGCGCGGAGCTGATGGACCGGCCTTCGATTGGATTCACCAGCCAGGATCACAGCAGTGATGGTATGGAGGCCATCAAGCGGATGTTCTCACCGGAATTCCGTAATCGGCTGGACACGATCGTTCAATTCAAGGCGTTGACTCCGGTGACCATCGCGCAAGTAGTGGACAAATTCCTGATCGAGCTGGAAGCCCAACTGGAATCTAAGAAAGTCTCTTTGGAAGTAGATGCCGAAGGACGAGTCTGGTTGGCTGAGCGTGGTTATGATCCCAAGATGGGCGCACGCCCCATGTCACGGATTATTCAGGAGAACATCAAGCGCCGTCTGGCCGAAGAACTGCTGTTCGGCCGGCTGGTGAATGGCGGACACGTAGCCGTTACGGTGCGCGATGGTGATTTACAAGTGGAGATTGCCGAGGAGGAGGCAGTACCGTAGGTACAACCGGTTTTGGTTGGAGCGGTTAAGAACGAAAGGAAAGAAACCGGCTGATCGCTCCTTTTCGCGATGCGTGCGGGGTCAGCGCCCGCGGTAGACAATGCGCCCTTTGGTAAGGTCATAAGGCGTCAATTCCACCTTGACCTTGTCACCGGTCAGGATACGAATGTAATGTTTACGCATCCGACCGGAGATATGGGCGGTTACTACATGACCGTTTTCCAGTTGCACCCGGAACATGGTATTTGGGAGGGTATCGATCACGGTGCCCTCCATTTCGATATGGTCTTCTTTAGACAAGTTTTCATCCCTTCCTATATCAGGGCTGTGATTTAAGGCGCGTAACCATAGCGAAAATCCTCTAGTGTGGCAAGGGGAGGAAAAAAGGCACAAGGTAAAAGGAATAATGCGCCTGCATCACATCATAAGCCTTTAGCCTTTACAGCATGGGTTCTGCCAAACATCTTCTGATTATCTATCACACCCAAACCGGCCATACCCGCACCATGTCACGCGCTATATTACGCGGAGCGCGGCGGGTGCCGGAGGTGGAAACGCGGTTGAAAATGGCCCTGCGTGCTGGTTTGGAAGATTTGCTCTGGGCGGATGGGTTACTGTTGGGAACACCGGAAAATTTCGGTTATATGTCTGGAGCGTTGAAGAACTTTCTGGATCGCACGTATTATCCGGCTCAGGGTAAAATAAACGGTTTGCCCTATGCGGTGTTCATCAGTGCTGGCAATGATGGAACCGGGGCGCTGACCAGTATTGAGCGCATTGCGCGCGGCTACCCGCTCAAACCCGTTTGCGATCCGGTCATCGCGCGTGGTGAACTAAATGCGGAGGTTCTGCAACGCTGTGAGGAGCTGGGCGAAACCATGGCCTTGGGGGTGGCATGGGGGATTTTTTGAGGGGTCGGCTGCTGAGTTGGATAAAGCACTTCAAACCGGCCCCTTCGTCCGCTCCGCCCCGAAGATGGCCGCTTTGGACCCGGATTAAGCGTATATTGTGGATGACGGTATGGTTCTTCATTGGTACCTCGCTCATCCTGGTGTTGGTGTTGCGCTCAGTGCCCTTGCCAGCTTCCAGCGTCATTGCCCAACAATGGATCATGGCGGTTTGGCGGGGTGAAAGCGCCGCATTTCGCTATGATTGGATCTCTTACGCGGACATTTCGCCGAATGTCGCTTTGGCGGTGCTGGCCGCCGAAGATCAGCGGTTCCCTGATCATCAAGGTTTTGATTTTGTTGAAATAAAACAAACCATCAAGCGTCTTCGGGAAGGCCGGTCAGTACGCGGAGCTAGCACCTTGAGCCAGCAGGTCGCGAAGAATTTGTTTCTGTGGTCAGGGCGCAGTTGGGTCCGTAAGGGATTAGAAGCTTGGTTTACAGTACTGCTGGAAAGATTATGGTCCAAACAGCGGATTCTGGAGGTTTATCTAAACATTGCCGAGTTTGGTGAGTACACTTTTGGCGTGGAGGCCGCCAGCCAGCGATTTTTCCGCAAGCCGGCCGCTGCGCTGACAGTCAGCGAAGCAGCGAGGCTGGCAGCCGTGTTGCCAAATCCTCTGCGCTACCGTGTGGATAAACCGTCCAGCTATATCCTCAGGCGCCAGCGCTGGATCGAACGGCAGATGCGGCAACTGGGCGGCATAACCTATCTTGATAAGCTTTAATCGAAAAATTCATGGAACCAAAACCCCGAGTGAGTATTCTCTATTGCACCCAATGCCGCTGGTTATTGCGGGCAGCCTGGTTAGCGCAGGAGCTACTAACCACGTTTGAAGAAGAGTTGGGTGAAGTGGCGCTACAACCTGGATTGGGTGGAGTATTCGAAATCCGGGTCGGCGATGACCTGATTTGGTCACGCCGCCAGGAAGGGCGATTTCCTGAAGCCAAGGAGGTCAAGCAACGGGTTCGCGATCTTATAGCACCGGAGCGAAATCTGGGTCATGCGGATCGCAAATCGAAGTAATCCCCTTGGCCCGCTTGACAACGATCCAACAACCCCCATTGACGGACGTATTATGCAAAATTTTCAAGTCAGTGCTGCCGAGGTATCGAACCAGTTTGGATGGCTATCCCGTTGGATGTTGAATGGGCTGGTTTTTTTGGGATGTGCCGCCAGTTTAGGCTTTGCTTATTATGTGCAGCATTATCTGGGGTTTGAACCCTGCCCACTGTGCATTTTCCAGCGTCTGGCGTTGCTGGCGGTTGCCCTGGTGTTTCTGGCGGCTACCCTGCATAACCCGCGTGACTGGGGCGGGAAAGTGTATGGGATTTTGATAGGGCTTGCGGCAGGAGCCGGCGCTGGGATTGCCGCCCGGCATGTCTGGTTGCAGCATCTGCCCCCGGAAGAAGCGCCACGTTGCGGGCCAAGCCTTGAGTACATGTTGGAAGCATTCCCGCTCAACGAGACGATTCGTGAGGTGCTGACCGGCTCTGGTGAGTGCGCTAAGGTAGATTGGACATTGCTGGGATTCAGCATGCCGGTGTGGACGCTGGTGCTGTTTATTGGCTTTGGCATTATTGGGCTATGGGGCAACTGGCGGTTACGGCGCTGAGGGTTGTTGTGGAGTAGCCGCAAGATCAGGCAAGCCGTTGCCATGGGAATCGACGGTGGCGACGATGGGCAAATGATCAGAAGCGAGCCGGGCCAGACGGCTCTGGTGCACGTGGATGGCCAACAAGCGCCAGCGTGGCCGCAGCCAGATCCGGTCTAGTCTCAGCAAGGGAAAGCGCGCCGGATACGTTGCCAGCGCGGGCGCTTGTTCGAACCAGGCGTTCAGCCAGCGCACGGGCCGGCTCCACGGTAACCATTCATTGAAATCGCCTAGCAATGTAGTCATTTCACCCGCATCCCACTGTTTCAGGTAGCCAAGTAGCTGGTGAGTCTGACGACGACGCTCGGCGCGGCGTAACCCAAAGTGGGTTGCCAACACGCGAAACGGCCGGTCGTCGATGCCAAGAACGGCGTCCAGAGCGCTGCGTGGTTCCCAGCCGGGGACACTCAGATCAAAACGCCGTATCTGGCGGACCGGTAGACGAGTTAGCAAAGCGTTGCCATATTCCCGGCCCTTGCGCAGCAGGGCCGGACTAGCAATCGGTTCGAACCCGGCTTGGCTTGCGAGAAAATCCAGCAAATCCAGACCATGCACCTCTTGCAAGGCGATGATGTCTGCGTTCAGTTCCCGAATGACGCTCAGGGTCCGATCGGGAGCGAAGCGGCCATCACGGCCTACCGCTACATGGATGTTGTAGCTACACAGGGTTAACCGTGTGTTGTGGACAGGATTATGGCTTACGGGGCCAGCGCCAACAGAATGATGGGAAGAGCTTTTTTGTTCTGGATATTCCATCAATCGGAGCTCTTACTGCGTCGTTCGGCCCAGCGTCGCAATGCCCATAGACCCACGACGATGCCGCCGACCACCGCCGCCAGCACAGCGAATGCCGGCAAGTCCGGTTTGCGAATGGTAGCCGCCACCTGATCCGTGAACAGCGATATAGCCAGAGTACCTGGGATCAGTCCCAGCAGGCTGCCGATAGCGAAATCCCGAAACTGGATATGGGAAGCGCCGGCGACCAAATTAACCACAGTGAAGGGCGCCACCGGCATAATGCGCAAGGTCGTCATGGCCAGGATGCCACGATCGGCCAACCGGCGGCTCAGCCGATTGACGCGCTTTCCAGCGAAACGCCGCACCCATGGGCGACCCAGCCAATGTCCGACACCAAAAGTGGCCAGCGCGCTCAGTTCCGCGCCAGCCAACGCAATGCCAAACCCCCACCAGGAACCGAATGCCAGTACGGTGACGATGATCAGCAGGGTGACGGGTATGGCGATGAAACCGCCGGCCAAATAAGCCACTATCATAAGTAGAGGCGCACCTGTATGGCTGCCTAGTCCTTCGATGGTCTCGACTAGTGCCGCAGTATTCAATAGATCACCCAAAGGCGTCCAGCGCCAAGCGGCGGCGAGTCCGAGTACGGCGATCAGTAGGGCAAGAACGGGGGCAATCTGGCGCTTTGTCGAACGACGTTCTTCTTCGGGAATCAGCCGATCCGCCAGTTGCTCCACATTGATTGGTTTTTCCGGATCGACGACCGTGTGATCAGGCAGTAACTCGTCAGCATAATCCGGAACAGCGCCCTCTAATAGTTCCAGCGACCGTTGACCACCGCGTAACCCCTCCACTCCAGAGATCAATGAATCTGTGTCAGCGATGCGCTCGGCGACGGTTTCAGGCGTTGCGCCGAGATGCTCGCCCAGCAACCGGTCACGCAATTCCATCACGAAACGACGCGACCGGTCATCGGTCGTCTCTACAGCCAGAACGCACTCGCTGTCGAAACCCATGGAACGGTTGTTGAGATTGGCCGAACCGATCAGTAGCAGCGAGTTGTCCACCACCATCAGCTTGCTATGCACGTAGATATATTCTTTCCCCAATCCTTCTTGGTGGGGGTAGTAGATGCGCAAGCGGTGATGTCGATCTGCTTCCCGCAAACGGCGCAGCAGGCGGGAGCGCAACACATCCATCGTATGCTGCTCCAGCCAGTCACCGGTTTTCAGCGGCAGGACAATAACAATCTCCGGGCCTTCCGGTTCCTGCAACCGTTGGGTTAGCGCTTCATCGATGCGCCAGGCCGTCAGATATTGATTCTCGATATAGAGAAACCGCCGGGCCGATGTAATCGCCTCCAAATAAAGGCTTTCGATTTCGCGCACCGTCTCGCGACCGTTATGGGAAGCCTCGGTGCGAGCGATGGCGACCGCGTGATTCTCCAAATCTAGCGTGACGCTTTGGGGCCAGGGAATATCATTTCGTTCCGGAGGTACGCGTAGATTTTCGCCAGTCGCTCGGCGCCAGCGCTCGCGAGCCAAAGCACCGAGACTCGCGGCAGTCTCGCCGGCGACCACGAGTTGCACATCATGAAACGGCGGGTAAATTTCGTTGTCCGTGTTGACGCGCCGCGCGTCGTTCGGCATATGATCGGGCGTGTCCCAGCGATTCTTGCACAGATCCAAGCCACCGGCAAAAGCGACTTGGTCGTCGATCACGACCACTTTCTGGTGTTGCGAGGCGCCAAAGGGGTATTGATCATCCAGGTGAAAACGCAGGCGTGAATGGCGGCGCCATTCTGTCTTGTAGAGGGGGAGCCACTGCCGCTCCAGCGCATAGAGTAGGGCCCAATCCCAGCACAGCACATGAATGCGCAGATCCCGGCGCAACCTCACCATGGCATAGAGAAAGTCGCCCAACTGTTCGGGAAAAGCGTCGGTTTGACCATCCCGGATCAGGCGCAGGCGCGTATCGATGTCCCAACCGAGGATCAGCACGGAGTGTCGCGCCTGGCATACCGCTTCCCGGAAGGCGCGAAAATAGGCCGCCCCGTCGATGAGAAACGCCACACGCTCGGCGTGTGCTAGGCGCCAGCAGTTGGCAGAAGGTTGCAAAAGTCGAGTGTTTAAGGGTTTCATAGCTGAAACAAGTAACTGAAGGATGCACCATCATGGGATTCTTCGAACTCAGCAGCTGGTCCGCCAGTTCGTTATGGAAAACGGCAGGTGTGCGGTAACCGGGTGGGCCTTATGGACGGTATTGAGCCAGTGAATGGCGACACGCTGATCGCAGACCATAAGGGTGGACTGATTATCCAATGAGTTGATGCTCATGAGAAATCCTCACAATGTACAAAAGCGCCTCTAATACCATTTCTCAGTGGACTACGGCCTATAGCCA
>DDST01000097.1 GCA_002343485.1 Proteobacteria bacterium UBA2383 | reverse complement strand
GGGCGCAAGATTTTAAGTCTTGTGTGTATACCATTCCACCACACCAGCATGAAAGGTACAGATGCAGGCTAAGGTTTCTATTGAAACGAACCAGGAATAGATTGTTTTACTTATTCATCCCGCTGGTCCAATTTCTACTACCCTGAAAATCTCTCGATCTGCCATTTAAGTGTTTAGGATAGTTCATCCGGGTTCGCATTGGCAACCAAGTTACTCGTTATCATCGAGAGCATTTCATCGGTCGCGAAGCGACGGGTAGTGATGCCGCTCTTGATACACTGTGGAAATCAATGCAACCGCCTTTGCAGCGCTTGAAACCGCTGCAGTCATCTCTATGCTGTCCCTGAATTCTTTGCCTCGGTTGGCGGCAGTAAGCTGATCAGCGTCCATCCAGCACCCGGTTGCAGGGTTTCCCGGGTTGAAAATACCCGCAGTATTCCCTTGGGATCGAGCGCGAACAAAGGAATCGCCTGCTCGCCCCATTTATTGCTGAAAGCAGCGAAGTCGAAATTGGCAGTTAGTGGCGTAGCACGGATGGCATGACCCTGATCCAGGCGGTCCTGCAACCGGGCAAACGTGACCTGCTCACCGAACAACCGGGCGGTGCGATAGGACGCGATCACCCGGTTGCGGTTAATACTATCTCGCTCCTCATCCAAGCGTAGAGTATAGATTTGGTCAGCCCCAAAAAGGGGCCGGAAATAAAGACCGGCCAGTGTATTCCGTTCCATCCACAGCGACATGGCTAATAGCTTACCGATACCATTGAGATCCAGATACGTATCGGCATGTTCGGACAGCACGTTACCATGATAAACCGGTATCCCGGCCATGCGGGCGGAGCGGAGACTCTGCCAGACAGGATCGGCTAGAATAACAGGAATTTCTCTTTCGTACAGTGCCTTAGAAACTGCATACCCTACCCGGGTGGCACCCATCACCAGCACTCCACGCGGTGGAGGCGCTGCCAGTCTCAGCTTTTTCACCACTGCTTTAGCGGTGAGGCTTTGCAGGATGACCGTGACCAGAATGACTAGGAATGTCAGCGCCGCCAAGGTGCGTGCCTCAGCGTAGCCTAGCCGCTCCAGTTGCAGGGCGAACAGCGCGGAAACCGCCGCCGCGACGATGCCACGCGGGGCGATCCAGGCCAAAGCTACCTTTTGCTGCCAGGTGAGCTTCGAGCCAATGGCCGCCAGCCACACTGTGGCGGGGCGGGCAACGAATAAAATCGCCAGCATCACACCCAGCGCACCCCAGCCCATTCCAGCAAAGGCATAAGGATCAAGCCGCGCCGCTAGCATAATAAATAATACAGAGATCAACAACAAAGTGAGGGTTTCCTTGAAGTTAAGGATATCCTCAATATTCAGATTACGGGTATTGGCCAGCCTCATGCCCATAACCGTCACGGCTAATAGACCAGACTCTTCTGCAAGGGCGTTAGAAAAAGCGAATACCCCCAGCACCAGCGCCAGGCTGGCAATACGGTGCAGGTATTCAGGCAGCAATTGCCGGCGTATCAAATTGGTAAGCAGCCACGCACCAGCCAAACCAAGCAAGGCGCCCGCAACGACAGTGGTGCCAAACAGTAATAAGGTATTCTGGATTTGAGCCTGCTCGGAAATGGTGAATTCAAACACCAGTACCGCCAACAGGGCGCCAATGGGGTCGATCAAGATACCTTCCCAGCGCAGAATACTGGCGATTTCGTGCTGAGGGCGAACGCTGCGCAGCAATGGCGCTACCACCGTTGGGCCGGTGACAGTCACCAACGCACCAAACAGCAACGCTAAGGACCAGGGCAGGTCCATGCACAGGCGAGTGGCAAGAGCAATGAGCAGCCAATTGATTAACGCGCCGAATGAGACCAGGTTACGCACCACCCGCACCCGGCCCCGAATCTCCTTAAAACGCAGGGTCAGCGCACCTTCAAATAGAATCACAGCCACCCCGAGCGAGACTATGGGGAATAGCAAGTCACCAAACAGACGATCGGGGTTGAGCCAACCGGTGACCGGGCCGGCGATAATGCCGACAGCCAGCAGCGGCAGAATAGCAGGTAAGCCTAACCACCAGGCCAGCCATTGCGCGCCAACGCTGACCAGCAAGATAACGGCGATCGTCAGGGGAATGAGGTCATGCATGAGGTTTTGCGCTGAGTAAGGTTGGGAAAAAATAAGCGTAACCGGTTTAGGGCCAATCGCACGGCAATTTGCGTGGCGCCCGGCAGTCCCTACACAGGGATTGGCAAAAAGAATGTCTATCGTTAATGACAAGCAGAGCTGGCGCAGCTTGGCGGAAGCAACGGCAACACGCCATCATTCGCTTGACGCCGACAAGGCCACGACTGCGCTTCCTTCAGCAGTGAACACAGATCTTCGGCGCAGTCATGCAAGACGATCTCCCTCAAAAATACAGTTGTATGATTATTGCGTCAGACAGGGAATAGGTATAGCGGCATGAAGTTGCGGGAACAATACATGCGGACATCGGCATACCGCCAGACATGGGCCAATCCTTGGCCCGCCGGCATATGCGCCGTTTACTCTATCTTGACCGTTCCCATCGCCCCGCGCCCGAATTGCCACGGTTTGTACATATCTTCCACGTACACTGCTGGCTGCCGATACACACCTGGCGTGACCGCCCGCACCAGATAGGCCAAAGTGAAAGCGCGTTTGCTGCCCTGATCGATGTCCAACGCTGCCACGAAACGGTCGTCACGGATTTCAGTGTGTAGCGTCCCAGTCAATTTCGGCAACCAGGCGATGTCCAAAGCCGAAGCGCCATGCCCCACCCGGGCGTTTTCGATTTCCAGCCCTGCTGGCAGCAAATCCACCACCAGCGCCTGCTGCCCCTCGTTGCCCTGCGCTTCGCCGGTGATCACCGCAACGAGCAAGTCATTCTGGTGAATTTGCCCTGGGTCCACTTCCTTGCCGGTACGGGTGTAGTAACGACGGGTGATGGTAAAACCCTCCCGTGCCGGCGGCTGCGCAACAGTTGGTACACCGCTGCGATCCAGCACTGTCCAGGCCGGTTGCTCACCCTGATTGACCACAGTCATGCCTCTGGTCAATTGATCAGTCTCCGGCTTTAGATAGAACGGATCGGCAGTTGTCGCCTGACCGCCAACGGTTAACCGTAGCGCGCCGGTCTGTTGCAACAGCGCATGGGCCGCCAGCAACAGCCAAGCCTGTTCCTGGGTGCTGGTGTAGCGACGCTGGTTGAAATCAGCCGCTACTTCCTCAGCTAAGGGCGGGACTCGTTCGGGCAGCAATCTCGATTCAGCTAACAACGTCAGCACCGCTGCGCGATCGCGCAATGGGCTGCCGTAATCGCGTACTGCCGTCCGATCAGTCCGGTTCAACGCCGCTGTCAAAGCCTCCTTGGCCCGCTCCAGCTCGCCGTAACGGGCCAGCGCTGCACCGAGTTGCGCCTGAGCCAAAGCCCCCGGCAACTTCTGCAAATAATTGTCGTGCAAATAACGCAAATCGCCGATAGCCGCTTTCTGCTCACGGGCTAGCACATACAGGTAATAAGCCCGCCAGCCCAGTTCCGCATCAGCGAAATTATCGGTCCGCAGCCGTTCTTGCAGATACGCCAACCCTCGCCGCCAAGCATTATCCGGAACCAGATACTGCGCCTGCCGGGCACGCACGATGAAATCCATGGCATAGGCCGATAACCAATCCTCGGCCGGGCTATCGGGACCCCATAGGCTAAAACCGCCGCCAGCATCCTGCAAAGTCAGGACACGCTGAATCGCCTGCTGCACCCGTTCCCGTAAACCGCCCTCGGCCGCATTCTGGCCCGCCCACACTCCGGCAACCTCGTTAAAATAAATCAGCGGCAGAGCGCGGCTGGTAGTTTGCTCCAGACAGCCGTAGGGATAGCGGTCCAGCTGAGCCAGCAGTCCAGGGACATTCAGATTCGGCCGGCTGGCGACGCTTAGCTGCATCCGGCCAGTGCCCAATAGGTATCCTTCCAGCAATTCACTACCTAGTTGCAAGGTTTCGCCGGGGTTCAACCGTTTTGCGATGCGCTCGGTTACAAGGTTCTGCGCAGGCCGCACCCCGATATCCGATTGCCGGACCAGACTGAAGCCATTTGGCCCTTCCAGATGCAGCCCTACTTGGCCAGCGCCTGGTTTCAACCCACGCAGAGTAAAGGTGCGGCTTTCGCTGTTCTGCACGGCAGAATCCGCCACTGTGAACGTGAATGCCGCCGGTCCATCCACCGCCACCGCTCCATCGGCGCTCAGGTGAATCGAGTAATTGCCCGGTGGAGCGCTCAGGTTTTGCACCGTCACATTAATCTGGCTCTGATCGTCTGGCGCCAGGAATCGTGGCAGGTAAACTCGCGCCACCAATGGATCACGCACCAGCGGCGCAACTTCAGCGCGACCGAGCCGGTTACGATCCCAGGCCACCGCCATCAGCCGGATTTGACCATTGAAATCTGGCAACTCCAACGGAATCCTAGCCTGACCACTCGCATCCAGCGCCACCGGCCCGGAGAACAGTGCCAGGGTTTTCACGGTACGAATCGCCGAGGGATCAAGTTGCCGGCTTTCGGCATCGCCGCCGACTTTCAGCGCACCCGGACGCCCACCCGTTTCAATCAACTTGCTGTACAGATCGAGCAACTGCATGCCAAGCCGGCGTTTGCCCAGGAAGTAGTCAACCGGGTCAGGTGTGGCGAAATCAGTCAATTGCAAGATGCCTTCGTCCACCGCCGCCACGGTCAGATACGTTGGCTGACCGGGATCCAGTCCAGTCACGGTAACGGGTAGCTCCACGGTCTGGCGCGGCTTCCATTCCGCCGGGGCATTCAAAGTGATATTCAAAGTGCGCGGCGCGGGATCCAGCCCTAGCCAGGCAACGCCGATAGCCCGGCCTGGTCCGCGTGGACTGACAGAACTGGCGGTTCCAGCGTTAGCTCCAGTCTTAACCGGGACACGGAACGCCGTGGCAGTAAGGTAAACCCCCGGCCCCCATTCAGCGGGAATCGTCAGATCCACGGTTGCGCCGTCCTCGGGAATGCTAACCGTTTTACTCAGCCATAACCGGTCACCGACGACGTTCAACAGAACCTCGCCCGCGAATGGCGCTCGCAGGAAAACCTTGGCGGTCGCGCCTGCTGGATAGCGTGGCTGATCCAGTGTTACTTTCATCTGATCCGGGGTATCGCTATCGCTCGGACTCTCAAACCAGCCGACATTGAAGCGCGCACTGGAGGCAACCCCGGTCTTAGTGTCCAGCACATCCAGACGGTAACGGCCCCAATCTAGACCGCGTTGCGTCACCACAGCAGGTTGTCCAGCAGCGATGTTCAATGTTTGGCTGGCGACTGAGGTACTGTCGCGAATGATGAGCTTGTAGTTCCAGCGCCCTTCGTTGTAGTACCAATAATATTGGTACTCCTCCCGCACCAATTTGACGTTCAGCCCGCTTTGCGCCTGAAGCTGACCCAGCATATCTACAGTGATTATCTCGAACGCTGCCTCCTGACCAATTTTGACGCCGCCATCGCTAAAGCGCGGCTTGATGCCAATGGCAAAAGGCTGGATCCGGTAAGGCAGGTCAAGACTGCGCGTTACCGGGCGGCCACCGGGTTCGAATAAAGAGACACGCACCCGGGCCAGTAAGGGCCGCGTGGTATCCGGCGTCTCGTTCAAACTCACTGTCGCCTGGGCCTTTCCTTGGTCGTCGGTACCCGCCAGGACGACCGGGAAACGCTGCGCGGTCCAATTCTCCTGCGTCAGCCCAAAACGATACCCAGGGAAAGCCGGGTAGGGATTGGGGTCTTCGCGTAGCACTAGCTCGCCCTCGGCCTTGAGATTGGCTGCTGGCGCGCCGTACAGAAAACGGCCATTGATGTCCACCCTTACCGGCTCGCCGGGTTTCAGCACGGGCGCGGTGGAACTCAACTCCAACTTCAGCCGTTGCGGTACGAAATCCTCAACCTGGAAGCTGATCTGACCCACCGGTTCGCCCTTGGGGTCGATGTAAGCCTTGACGGTCCACACTCCGGTACGAGCGTTCAATGGCATCGGAATGCGTGTGTGATAACCACCCAGCGCCGGGCCGGCGGGACGCAACTGAGCAGATTCGACCTCGTCGGGACGGAACACTTTAAGCGTCAGCGGGGTTTCCGCCTGTGCATAGCCTCGACTGTCGCGAACCAGGGTCATCAATTCCACAGCCTCGCCAGGCCGATACACGCCGCGTTCGGTATAAAGGAAGGCATCTACCTTCCCCGGCGCAGCGCGGCCCTCAACACCTCGGTCGCTGAGATCAAACACCGGCTGAGTCAAATCGAGAAAGTTGTAGTCACCTTGACCAAAGGCCATCAACGCAGCAGGTTCACGCCCGCCATCACCGCGTAGCAGGCCTGGATCAAGCCGGGCGTAACCCTGTGCATCCGTTGTTACCGCACCCAGCTCGCCATTATTGCGGGCATACAGCCGCAGGGTGACCCCGGCCAGCGGTTGAGCACTGGACAGCGAGCGGACAAAGACATGCAGACCATCGTTGCCGCGCATCGTAAATAGGCCTAGATCGGAGACCACCAGCCATTGGGTGGCTTGGCTCTCCCATTTATTATCCGTGTCCTTATTGGCTGGTTGCGCAACCACAATGTAGATACCCGGTTGCGGATCATGCAGAATTTCACTGATCGGCAAAGCGGTAGTGACTTCCTGATTACGCTCGGCGCTAACCAAGGTCAAAATACCTTCCCAGACCTGTTCACCAGAATTTTTAGTGATGGCGTTAAGATCGTAACCATCCAGGAGATGGGTGATGCGGTCTCTCGTGATTTCCGGCAGAAGATTACGGTCATTGATGCGCAAGACCCGCAACTGCGCTTCCGCCAGGTTGACACTGGTCAGCGGTAGTTGCTGGTTACCCGTTTTCGGCAAGACATAGGCTGCACCCCGGAAACCCAAGGTTGGTTTGCGGTCCTCAACCTTGGCGGTAAACTCCTGAGGAACGCGGGTCTTCTCACCGTTCGAAGCGGGAATACCGGCCCGGGCCTTGATGATATAGCTCTGGCCATGACTAACGCCTTCCACGCACAACTGCTGCTCTTCAGGCGTTACGACCGGCTGGATGGCCGGCTCAATCACCAGATAATCCTCGTAGTGCAATTGCTGGCCTTTGGCCAAGTCATCAGAGAAACTTAAGCAAATTTTCGGCGTGGCACTATCTGATTCGACTGAAACACCTTTGATCTGGAAGGCATTGGCATCTATCAATTCCTGATAGCGTTTGGCGATGCGCGCGTTGTCCTCGAATTCCAGCGCCTCGCGATAGGCGGCGATGGCCTTCTTCGGCTCCTGATTCCGGTCATAGAGTTCGCCCAGCCGGAACAGCGCACGGGCGCGCTCCAGAGGGACACGGGCAGCTTGCAAGGCGTTCCAGGCCGACTGTTGCACCCGTTCACGCGAGCGCTGCCGGATTGCATAGTCCACGTTACTTTGCTCTTGCCGTTGCGCCTGTGTCTGCCAAACCTGGCTGAGCACCAGCCAGGTTGCTGTCTGGTCCGCCCCGGCGAGGATAGCCATCTCATAGGAGGTAATCGCATCCGCCCAGTTCTTTTTCTGGGCCTGCTGCTCTGCCTGCCGGAGCAGCGCCGAGGCTGCCTGGCCAGCGGGATCGCGTCCATCCCGGATCGATTGCAGATACTGGGTTGCGGCTACGGCCAGTGGCGTGTCTTCAAACGCATGAGTGCTGAAAGACAATACGCATGCCAGCAAAAAAATCAGGTACCATAAATAACGCATCGCGAATAACCCCTTGGAACAAGGACTAGCGAAAGGACCAGCGACGACGGCGCGCAGGTTCGATGACTGATAGCATAGTCCGTTCCCGGCTTCGTGATGGTCAAAAGCGCTGCATTGTGAAAGAATAAGTATCAACAAATTCATTGCAACTATTGGTTCTTACCGTGATCGATTCGGAGGGCTATCGGCCAAACGTCGGCATCATCTTGTGTAATGCAGAAGGACGTTTGTTTTGGGCGAAACGCATTGGGCAACATTCCTGGCAGTTTCCCCAGGGCGGCATTCGGCGGGATGAGTCGCCAGAACAAGCCATGTTCCGTGAACTGGCTGAAGAGGTAGGTTTGCGCCCGGAACATGTCCAGGTGATTGGTTCTACGCGGGGCTGGCTGCGCTATCGTCTACCTAAACGGTTGGTGCGTCATGGCTGCCGGCCTCCTTGCATTGGCCAAAAACAGATCTGGTTTCTGCTACGGATGCGATGCAGCGAAGATGTTGTGCGCCTGGATTTATCCGAGCATCCCGAATTCGACCTTTGGCAATGGGTCGATTACTGGTATCCATTGCACGCTGTAGTGGCCTTCAAGCGCCATGTTTACTGGCGAGCCTTGCATGAATTGGCATCTTACCTGCCGGTCACATCGCCACCCCGGCGAACCACCGCTGCACGGCGCATCGAGACCGTCTTATGCGACGCGCAAGAGCGAGACGCCTGGCCTTCTCCAATGCGGACACGGAATCTGGAATCACCTTGCTTGAGCGCCGGCATCCAGCAAGTTACTGTTTTGCAAATGCGGCAGGTAGAGAATAGCCAGAATCCGGTGATCACCCGCATGGTTGTAGCAACACGGTGCTTGAGTACTTTGGAAAAGCCAGCGGCCAAGCCAGCATTGGATCTGCCAGATGCAGGGGCTCTAGATGAAAGCCGGGAAGTGCGGCCCTCGCGCACGGTCGCAGCCGGCCGGCAGCGATGGTCACCACGATGAAGACCGCCTTGACAAACCTGACTCCATAATTGCTGGGCCGCGCCCTCGCCTGCCTCTCTTACTTTATTATTTTGTATTGCTTTGTGAGGCTTAAAGCCTACCTACAGAATCGCTGCATTAACCGGGCAGTCGCTATTGTTCTGATCCCCCCTTATATTTGCAGCCTTGAAGGCTATAGTTGGAAGAATTTGAACAATTTCGCGGTCTCTGTTGCCTGTTGAGGACGGCTCCATGCTGGATATTCTGCGGCGCATCGTGCAGGACATCAACGCCACCCGCAATCTAAGCGAGGCGCTTAATCTTATTGTGGTTGAGGTAAAAGGCGCCATTCATACCGATGTCTGCTCGGTATACATGACTGATCACACCCGTGGCGAACACGTGCTGATGGCCACTGATGGCCTGCGGCCGGGTGCGATCGGCAAGGTGCGGCTCAAGTTCGATCAGGGGTTGACCGGGTTGGCCGCCAGCCGGGCTGAGCCGGTCAATGTCGATAATGCCCCCGCCCATCCTGCCTTCCGCTACATCGCTGCCACTGGCGAGGCACCGTTTCACGGATTCATTGGCGTACCGATTATCCGCCGGCGCAAGGTATTGGGCGTACTGGTGGCGCAGCAGCGCGAACAACGCAAGTACACCGCTGACGAGGAATCCTTCCTGGTCACCTTGGCTGCGCAACTGGCCGGTTGTATCACTCAGGCCGAGATCCGCCAAGCGCTGGAGCGTCTTGGCGATGATGCGCTATCAGGCACTCTGTTCCTGGAAGGGATTGCCAGCGCCCCAGGCGTTGCGCTGGGCGAGGCTGTCGTGGTCTTCCCAGCAACGGCGCTGGATCGGGTGCCGGACAAGGATATTGAGAGCGCGGATGCTGAGGCTTCGCGCTTTCGCCAGGCGGTAGCGGCGGAACTGGCGGAATTGCAGCGGCTCAGCGAGCGGATGCGGCTGCTGCTGTCAGCCGGCGATCGCGCACTATTTGACGCCTATGCCCTGTTATTAAGCAGCGATAGCCTGGTCAATGGCACCCTGGAACGGATTTATGCCGGCAACTGGGCACCCGGTGCCTTACGCGCCACCGTGCTGGAATACGCCAACATCTTTGCGGAAATGGACGATCCCTACCTGCGCGAGCGTGCCGCTGACATTCTTGATCTGGGACAACGTTTACTGGACCGTCTGCAAGACGAACAGACCGTCAATCGCCACTACCCTGATAACACTATCCTGATGGGCGACGAAATCAGTGTTTCACAATTGCTGGACGTGCCGCAGGAAAAAATTAAGGGACTCATGTCAGTGCGCGGCACGAGCACCTCACACGTCGCTCTGCTGGCGCGCGGTTTAGGCATTCCGGCGGTATTTGGGGTCAGCAATCTACCACCGGGCCGTTTGAATGGCCGTGAAGTAGCGGTGGATGGCTATACAATGCGGGTGTGTATCCAGCCCAGCCCAGCGCTGCGCCAGGAATATCTGAAGCTCATCAGCGAAGAAGCTGAACTGTCGCGTGGCCTGCAACATCTGCGCGACTTGCCAGCAGAGACACTGGATGGCCACCGGGTGGATCTGTATGCCAATTCCGGGTTATTCGCTGACATTGCCGCTGCACGCAACAGCGGCGTGCAAGGAGTAGGACTGTATCGCTCGGAATTGCATTTTTTCCTGCGTGACCGATTTCCAACCGAGGAGGAGCAAACCACTATTTACACACGGGTGCTGCGGATCATGGACCCGCATCCGGTGGTGCTGCGCACGTTGGATATCGGCGGCGACAAACCGTTACCCTATTTCCCCATTGCTGAACAGAATCCTTTTTTGGGCTGGCGCGGCATCCGCATCAGCCTGGATCAGCCGGATTTGTTCAAGACCCAGTTACGGGCCATGCTGCGGGCTGCAACGGCTTATGCCAATCTATCGATCTTGTTTCCAATGATCAGCACCGTTAGCGAATTGCGTGACGCCCTGGAATTACTGCACTGCGCCAAAACCGAACTGCAAGAAGAAGGCGTTCCAGTGAAGATGCCGCCAATCGGTATAATGGTCGAAGTCCCGTCGGCGGTTTGGCAGATCGATAAACTGATTCGCATGGTCGATTTCGCTTCCATCGGTAGCAATGATCTGACGCAGTATCTGCTAGCGGTGGACCGCAGTAACGACCGGGTGGCCAAATTATATGATTCGTTGCATCCAGTGGTACTGGCGGCAACCCGCCATGTGATCGAACAATCGCGGGCAGCGGGCCGGCCGATCAGCGTCTGCGGCGAAATGGCGGGTGATCCGGCAGCGGCCTTGCTACTGCTGGCAATGGGCGTGGACAGTCTGAGTATGAATTTGGGTAGCTTGCTCAAAATCAAATGGATGATCCGCAGCATCGGTTATGAAAAGGCCCAGGCGCTGCTGGCCGAGGTCATTGATCTTGACACCGCAACCGCTATCCGTGAACGCGCCAATATTTTTCTCGACCAGCATGGCTTGAGTGGACTGCTGCGGGTAGGGAAATAGAACGCATCACCTAGCAGTCCTCGTCTCTGCGTATCCGCTAAAAGCAGACTGGGATTACTGCTATCATCTCGCGTTCCCCATCCGACCCAGGAGAGTGTTCGCGATGCTACGTTTCCGTGGAAACCCCGCTCTGTCGCCGTTCCGTCTGGAGAAACTGTTGACTGCGCTGCGCCAACGGGTTCCCGCCATCACCGGCGTCCATGCCGAGTTTGTACATTTTGTGGATGGCACACTGACTATACCGGATCGTGAAGTGCTGGATCGGTTGCTGCAGTATGGCCCTAACCAGGTTACATCGCGCCAACTGGCCTTGGTAGGGAAGACAGCGTTTAACGAGCACCGTAATCCCAACGATGCTCCACTTTTTCTGGTCATTCCCCGGCCTGGTACTATCTCGCCTTGGTCATCGAAGGCCACTGACATTGCACATAACTGTGGCCTGCGCCGAGTCCATCGTATCGAGCGTGGTGTGGCCTATTTCGTGGAATCCGAACGGCCGCTCAGCGACAGCGAACTGGTGGCATTAAAACCATTGCTGCATGATCGGATGACCGAAGTAGTGCTGGAAGCGAGCGACGATCCGGGTACCCTGTTTGCCCAAGCCAAACCAGCGCCACTGGCAACAGTGAATCTTCTCAATGGCGGGCGCGACGCTCTGATGACCGCCAATCGCGCGCTGGGGCTGGCCTTGTCGGATGACGAAATTGACTATCTACTAGAGAGTTTCATCCGTCTAGAGCGAAATCCAGCCGACGTGGAATTGATGATGTTTGCCCAGGCTAATTCCGAACACTGCCGGCACAAGATTTTCAACGCGGATTGGATCATCGGCGGACAGCGTCAAGCGCATTCACTATTCGCCATGATCCGCCACACCTATGAATGCCATCCCACCGATGTGCTATCGGCCTACCACGATAATGCAGCAGTGATGACGGGCTTCCCCGCCGGGCGCTTTTTCCCGGACCCTGCGGATGGCCAATATCGTTATCACCCGGAAGATATCCACATCTTAATGAAGGTGGAAACTCATAACCATCCGACAGCCATTGCACCGTTTCCGGGTGCGGCCACCGGTTCCGGCGGGGAAATTCGCGATGAAGGGGCAACCGGGCGTGGGGCGAAACCCAAGGCCGGGTTGTGCGGTTTCTCGGTTTCCCATTTGCAGATTCCCAATTTCATTCAGCCTTGGGAACAGGACTATGGTAAGCCCGGCCGGATCGCTTCAGCGCTGGACATCATGCTTGAAGGCCCGATTGGCGCAGCGGCGTTCAATAATGAGTTCGGACGTCCCAATTTGAGTGGTTATTTTCGCACGTTTGAACAGGATGGACCTGACGGTCAGCGGCGTGGCTATCATAAGCCCATCATGATCGCCGGCGGACTGGGCAATATCCGCGAACCCCATATCCATAAGGCCCCATTACCGCCGGGAACCGCGGTTGTCACCCTCGGTGGACCTGCGATGCTGATCGGTCTGGGTGGCGGCGCGGCATCCAGCATGACCGCAGGCAGTTCCCATGAAGATTTGGACTTCGCTTCGGTGCAGCGCGGCAATCCAGAAATTCAACGCCGCGCTCAGGAAGTCATCGACCACTGCGTCGCACTGGGGATAAACAACCCTATCCTCTCGGTGCATGATGTGGGTGCTGGTGGTCTATCCAATGCTGTACCGGAAATCGTCCATGGCGCGGAGCGTGGCGGGCGCTTTGAATTGCGTGAAATCCTGAATGACGACCCCAGCATGTCGCCCATGCAGATTTGGTGCAACGAGGCACAGGAGCGCTATGTGCTGGCGATTGCTGCCGAAGGACTGGAGACGTTCAAGATTCTTTGCGAGCGAGAGCGTTGCCCTTACGCCATGATTGGCACCGCCACCGGAGAACGGCAATTGACGCTCCACGACCGGCAATTCGATAACCGGCCAGTGGATCTACCTATGAGCGTCCTATTTGGCAAACCGCCGAGAATGGTGCGGGATGTGGAACGGGCTTTCAATCCTTCTAACCGGCTGGAAACTGGCTCCACACGCATCGAATTGACGGAGGCCGTAGCACGGGTACTAGGTTTTCCAGCAGTGGCGGATAAAAGCTTCCTGATCACCATTGGCGACCGCACGGTGACCGGGCTGGTTTGCCGGGATCAAATGGTCGGACCGTGGCAAATCCCAGTCAGCGATGTTGCGGTCACCGCCACTAGCTTTGATGTCTACACCGGCGAAGCGATGGCGATG
>DDST01000101.1 GCA_002343485.1 Proteobacteria bacterium UBA2383 | reverse complement strand
TTCGAGTCCCACCACCAGCACCATATTTTCAATAAGTTAGCGTAGGCTGCTTTTCCGCTTCTGCATTTGATTGCCGCTGTTTTTGGCGGTTTTTCGTCTCTGATTGTCCCGTGAGTGTCCCGCATAATCGGGCAAGAAATCATCTGATGATTTGTGGATAAGTCGAGTTATCTACAGACTGACCCCAGCGTTGTTTAGGGGTGGGCCATCATTAGCAACAATATTGGGTAGAATGACAACGTTATACGTTTCCCCTTTCTCAAAAAGGGAGAAACCAGACGCCTCCGACAGTGCCCGCTGTTAGGGGCGTTGCCGTTTAAAGGGGCCTATCCCGGTTGTTTTGAGGTTCGAACGCGCGCCAGGATGTCGTAGATCTGGGTGACCGAGAGCTTGTAGCGATGGGCGAGTTCAGCGTGGTTATGCCCGGTGAAGTCCTTCCAGATGGCTTGGTCGCGCTGGGCGCGTTTCATGGCGTCTTGCTTAGGGATATAAATCTGGCAGCCGGAAAAGGTCAGGCCCAGATCCTCGGTGCAGGCCACCGCCAGGGTTTCGGCGGTCGTATCGGGCAGGTGCTGTTCCAGGCGCGCGCGCAGTAGGTGGGCAATGTCGGCGAGGATCGGGGGATAATGTCCTGGAATCTGCATCATGACCTCGGCGTAATGGGGAGCGGGAACGCGGTCATTTTATCCGACCTGGGCGCGGCATTCCGCTTGCATGATCAGGGGCTTAGTGTTGTTGCCATTTGTCCTGGTTCTTCCCCGTTCTTCCGGGTTAAACGCCGGTGATGTTGTCGGGAGCGGGGGAAAATGCGCTCTGTGGCGAAAAAGTTTTCAGGATCGGGCGTCCCTGCCCCAGTTGCAAACCGGTTGATTCTTCTGGCAGTAGAGCGTATCCAGATCATGAGCGGGCGTGACGCGGTGAAATTCTCCCGACCGTAGCACGGCATTTTGCCGGAGCGCCATGCAGGGTTTCCGGTTTTTTTACCGGGCGGGAGGCCCTGCCGTCCGCTTTTAACGCCGCTAGTCCGGTCGCTGGTGCCTGCAATTGGAAACAGGACGGTCTTTTACCGCTTATGTAGGTTCGACTCCTACCCAGTGACCGGGCCAGCGCTTTCCTCTGCCGTTCAGATCGTCAGCTCATCATCAAACCCGGCCTGGGCCGGTTCCGTTTTCGGTTTCGGCTTGGGGCGCAAGGTCACCAGTTCGTCAATCACCACGTCCAGGCCGGCCTGTGGATCGCCGGCCTTGTCCAGCCAGGCGGTCAGCTTGGCGCGGCCACTGATCGAAATCGCTTGACCGGCTTTCAGCGCCGCCAGCCGCTCACCGGTTTCCTGGAATCCAATCAGCGAGACCCACACGATGCCGTTCTCCGTGGCGTCGGCCTTCAGCTTGCCGGTCGTGAACGGTTTGCCGTTCTGACTGGTTCGGGCTTGCGGGTCGTTGTGCAGCGTCCCAGTCACCAGGGCGCGGATCATGGCGCTTCTCCTGTGGCATACCAAAATCCGGCTTTTGCTTCGATCAGTCCTTGCAGCATCGCCGCGTCTTTCACCTCTTCCCAGCGGGCTTTATCCCAGCCAAACGCTTCCATCAGCGCTGCCCGGTCACGGCCTCGATAACCGTTCTTCAAGCCATGAATCAGCGTTTCAATGTCGTTTTTCGACGCTGCGAAATTTTCGGAGCTTGGGGGGACAGACTGCAAAGACTGAACAGACTGCAAAAAGCCAGTTTGTTTTGAATTTGCAGTCTGAGCAGTCTTTGCAGTCTCAACACCCTGACCTGTAAATTTTCGCAAGCGGTTTTGATCGACAATGACCACATGCCATAAAGTTCTAGTGCCGTATTCTTTTCCATCAAACCGTGCTCCAATCTCCACGCGGCGACTGAATTTCTTGAGAAATTCACCGATTACGCGGGTACTGATCATGCCCTTTCGATCCTGGAAATGATCATTCAGCACTTCCCACAGATCGGGATAGCAGCGCTCTTCATCCCCTTGGTCATTGATGCGCGTCTCGTTCGCCTTGGCGACGGCCTCTTTACTGGTGGCTCCCGCACTCTTGAAGGTCGCATACCACGCCAGCATCAGCGCGCGCAGTTGCAACCGATCGGGGTCGGCTTCCTCAAATTCCGCGCGTCCGACATTGGGGTCGGCTTCGCCCAGCCAGATCAGCGCGGCGCGCACGGTGTTGGACCAGTCTTCGAAGCCACCCAGAGCTTTCATGGGTTGCTTGGGTTTGCCAGCAGCCAGGTAGGCGCGCAGGACCGTCAAACCGGCTGCCACCAGCTCCGGGCGATGCTCAGGAATCCAGTCGTACAGATCACGCTTGAATTCCCGTTCTTCGGGGTGTTCGCACTGGGCATCTAACCGGCAGGGGATACAGCGCCGGGTGATGTCACCGATCACTTGCAGGTTATTGCCCGTGGCCAGCCAGGTGCAGCAGGTCGATACGCTGATCGTCCGGCTGTACTGTAACAAGCGGTCACTGTACGAGGTTTGCGAGAGTGCGCTGCACAGCGCCGCCCCTTGCAACGGCTCCTCCAGGTTGTCGAGATTGATCACAGCGGCACCTTGCAGCAACACGGACAAGATGCGCTTACGCATCTCTTCCGGGTCACGGGTGAAGCTCATGACCTTGGCGGTGTTACCGGTCGCCACCAGCGCGACCACATCGGCCAGTAAACTCTTACCGCTGCCAGGGTGCGGGGCATCGAAGGTATGCATCGGGGCGGTGCGCAACGCGGGCCGAATCAAGGCCGTCAGCAGGGCGGATAACGCAGCGGCGCGGTCACTGGGTTCTGCAAAGGGGAAGCCAGCGAGTAGCTCCTGCTTGATGAAGGTCAGCGCTGCCTCGGCTTGGGCACGGGCCGGACGTTCGGGAATCGGGGGAAAGACCACGCCCTGAGATTCAAACAGCAATCCGGTGGCTGGGTCGTAGCCGGGTTGATCCAGCAGTGAACCATCGGGCCGCAAGGTGGGCGCGTTGACCACGCCACTGAGCGCCGGAAATTGCCATTCACCTACACGCGCCAGGAGAGCGGTAGCGGCGGCGCGCGGAGCATGGCACCGGGCATAGTCGTTTTTGCGATCCGACCAGCGCTCAAAGTGAATCAGCCGGTTGATTCGATCCAACAGATGTTCGGCATCGAGGAGCAGGATACTGGTCACCTGTTGGGGGCGCTCCTTGCCGCCACGCACCACGCAATCAGGAACGCACACCACGCGGCAAAGCGCATCGCCACGCTGATAGATCGGGGCGCTATGCGTCATCAGTGCCGCCTCAACCGCGTCGACGGCTTCCGGCAACTCACCGGCGTTGACCCGAATCTTGGCAGAGCGCGGCGCGGGAATCGGCGGTTGCTCCTCGATGACTTCTTGTAGCGTGGCTTCTTGGCGAGGAGCGGGGGCTTGCTCCACCAGGGCAAGCAATTCTTCTTGCGTATGCCCTCCTTGGTCAAGCCAGTCTGATAGGTCGCCTTTATCGGGCAGGCCGGGCAGTTCCAGCCAGCGGATGTCCTCCACCTTGCCACGTAACGCCGTGGCGATAGCTTGCATGTGCGCGCGGCCGGGGGCGTCGTTGTCTGGAATCAACACCACGCGGCCAGCGCCGGTGATCTGGGCGGTGTACTCCTTTCGCCACTTGGCTTTCTTGCCGGGTTCGGATGCGCCTTCAATGTTCGTGGTGGCGGTCCATTCGAGCGCCGCCAGGCGGTCAACGTCCTTTTCGCCTTCCACAATCAAAATGGTTTGCCCTTCGGCGATGCCTTTTAAGAGTTCCGGCAGACGGTAAAGCGCGATGGCGCCGGAACCGGCTTTGTAAACCCATTGTCCAGCCGCGTCCTGATGGCGGATGGCAAAGCCTTTGGGTTCATAGCGGACCTTTTGCCGTACCTCCTGGCCTGCTGCGTCCTGGTAGCTGTAGGTCGCCACGATATGCCGGTTCCGCTTCTGGGGTTTGCTGTCCATCCCCAGCTTCATCACGATATCGCCGTAGTCGCAGCCCACATGGCAATTCATCAGGATTTCCTGCTGATCGCCTTGGCGAACCGACAGGCTCGGGGTGTGAGTCCGTCCATCGGCTTCATGTACCGGGCAACAGGCGCGGTATTCATCGCCGGATCGCTGCGGGGCGTAGCCGGTGACCTGGGTCAGCCGGTTCAAAACCGTATCAAGATGTGCGTTGGTCATGATTGCACCTCCCCACGCGAGTCAGCATTCAGCGCACACTGCAATTTTTCATGCAGGATGCTGATGGTAGAAAGCTCGTTGCCGAGTAATCGTGCCAGGCCGTGAAGCCCTTCTGGGTTTAGCTCGAAGTTATAACAGTCGGCATTTCCGGCCATGTCGGCCAGCAGGCTGACCACGCTGCGCACCCACAGCAACCGGCAATCGAGTTCGCTTTCGAAATCCAATTGCTCAGGATCAATGGAGGTGCTGTTGAGCAGCGCGGCATGATGCAAGGCGATGGCGACGGGATTTTGAGATTCAAGGGGGTTCGCTCTCATGATTGCGCCTCCTGTTCCAACAGGCGCTCAACATGCTGCAGCGTGTCCTTGACCATGAGTAACAGGTAAAAATGCCCGTTTTGCGCGCCATCGGGCACGGCGTCATCTTCCAGATTGATCATGCTCAGCAGCGCCAAAATGCCTTGGACGTTGCGGATGCAATCAAGGGGGTTGTCGTCGACCATCCGATTCAGCGGCAGGGAGAGAGGGCGGGAGATTTCAGACGATTGCTTCATGACGAACTCCTGTGTTGAAGAGGGAGCCGTCGCTGCCCGTTTCCACGCGGGCGAGGGCGGCGGATTGTGCAGGGGTGGAAAACCGGACACAGGGAACCGGCCAGCCGCAAGGGCTGCCCCACACAACCCGCCATTGCAGAGAATGCGGGCGCAAAAAAAGCGCCGGTTTCGCAGCAAGGGGCGCTGTGCGCCTGTGATTCTTCCGGTTTCCACGCCGGGCCGCTGATTTTGCAGCGACAGGAAAAGTATAGCACGGCTCCATCGTTAAAAGAGGATTTACACGCGGTTTACAGCCGCAATACAGGGACATTATTCATGCTCTACGAGAAAGCACAAATTCTGTTATTTCTGACACATAGATTGATAATCATTCTATGTGTCCCGTTCTTGCGTAACGTCAACAAACTCAATGGATGAAGCGTATCCGGCGATAGGATCATGAACGCGGCTAGCCTGTGGATAACTTTCCAGCCGCGTCTGGGCCTGGGCAAGGGCCGGTCCCAATGCGGCTTGGTTCTGCCGTAGGGTGGATCGAGTATCACGCTGTCCACCGACCCGGACGGCAGGGTTTTGAGGATCGGGAGGCAATCGCCCAGGTGGAGTTGGATCATGATCATGCTCTGCCGGATAGCAGCAGGAAAAAACCCGGCAAACGCTCTCAACCCAGCCTGCCGGAAACCTCCCTACCGTGAACCTAGAACGGCAACCCGGCTTCTCTAAACTCGGCCATCAGCGCTTGATGGGTTTTCTCCACCAGGGCGCGCACGTTGGGATGACTGAACAGCCAGGTGGGGTCGCTGGGGCTGTAGGCCACCGGGTCGGGAATGGGCATATTCCGGGGTCGCTGGATCAAGCCCAGTTCTTCATGAAAGGGCGGCGGACCTTCCCGATGCAGCGCCGGGCTATGCCGGGCCGCGATGGCTTGCAGTGCCTGGATTTTGGCGTAGGCGCGCACCAGGTCATCCCCAGCCGCGACATACGCGCGCCCAGCGGCGTCTTGTTCGCTGATGACGAACGCCTTGAGGGCGGCGGGTATGGTGTCTTCAGCCCATTGCTGCGCCAGCGCGTCCCGGCGGCGTTCCAGACCGGCCAGAGTCTGCTGGGCCAGGTCGCTCTGGACGGTTGCGGCGGTCTGGGCTTTCGCGAAATCGGCCTGCGCCTTGCGGAGTTGGCTGGCCAGGGTTTCTGGCTCTTGGTCGGGCGTTTCACCGGCGGCAGCCTGGGCCAGCGCGTCCTCTAACTGGCTCTGCATCCGCTCTACCGTGGAACGATCCACAACGGCGTCGGCGATGATTTTCTGCTGGGCGGCTATCGCGGCGTCCAGCTTGGCCAGCGCCTGGGTGTGGGCTTGTTGCTGATTCACGGCGTCCAGCAAGGTGGTGAGGGCGGCGGTCGTTTTCATGTCTGAAATCTCTTCGTTGGGGGGCGGGGGAAGGGTTAGCGGGCCGCGTAGAACGCGTCGGTTTCCAGCTTTTGCCAGGCTTGGCCATAGCTCAGGCCCTTTTCCCGAGAGAGGGCGAGGGCGCTTTGGGCGCGCTGGGCGGCCAGGAACCGGTCAATGGCCTCATTGGTGGTCAGGCGGTGGTTATCGGCCTTGAGGCGTTCAATCTGGGCGCGATGCACGGGGGCAAAACGGGCGAGCGGGTCGGCGCTGGCGCTGGCGCGGTTGGTGGTTGACAGCATGGCAGGGGTTTCTTTTCGGTTGAGGGCGGTAAGGGTCAAGTTGGGTTGATTGGTCAAGCCCGCCGATTTCAGAGCGACAATGCGACGGCTAGCTTTTTCGTAGGTGAATACCGGGCTGAGATAGCGGTATTCGCGGGCCTGAATCTGTTGGGCGGCTTTGGGCGTCCATTCGACGTGACCCCAGACAGCGGAACCATCTCGCACCTCCAAGCGAGTAACCCAGCCAGCGGCAGGCGCATCCAATCCCTGGGGAGCGCGGTGTTCGCTGGCGTGTTCGTAATCAATCACCAGCGGAGTTCTGGAGCTGGCGGCCACCGAGCGGGGTAAATCAAGCGTCCAGGTTCGGCCATCGGCACCGATAATTTCAGGTCCAGCGGGTAAAAGTTCAATCCAGTCCGGGGCGGCGCTGGCCGTCGCGGGCAGAGCAACATTTAAGGCAGTGGTTAGCATGGTGGCGTCCATCCAGGGGGTAGGGAGTAATGCGCCAGGCCGCAGCCACGGTCTTGAATCGCGGCAATGGGCCAGCCACGGCAGCGCAGGCGGTAGATGATGCTGCTTAACCGCCAGATCGAATGCCGATCAGCCGCGCTTACCGCATCCACGGGTTGGCCGGTCAGCAGATCGGCGGCAATCGCGTCAAGCTGCCTTCTTCGCTTCACGGGCTTCTCGTTCGGTCAGAACATGCTCGGCCATTTCGCAGCGATGAACGCTGCACACCACGTCGCCTAAAGCTTCCTCAAGCTGGCGCAATGCGGCGTCTGCCAGACCGGATGGGGCCACGGTTGAGCGGAGTTCTTCCACGCGGATCAAGGCAGTCAGGGCAGTTTCTGAGGCGGCGTGGATTTCGGGAGCGACGAGGTTCATGGGCGAGCCTCCCCTTGCTGTACGCCGTTGCGTTGATCCAGCCAGGCGAAGAACCGGGCTTCATCAATGACGACACGCCGACCGCATTTGAGGATAGCGCCGGCTTCTTTAAGGCCGTTGCCGGGAAGCTTGCCCTTGCTGCGGTCGCGTTCGTCGGCGCAATGGATCAGGTACCGGATTCCGGCTTGGCTGAATGCGGGGTGGCGTTCGGAGAACTTACTGACAGATAGCAGTACTCGCGGTTGCGGGATAGACATAATCGAATCACCTCGTTGCTTGTGGAACGCGGTGATTATCGATTGATTTTTCTATGGAATCGATGGGGGGAATGGGGGTAATTTTGTAGGTGAAATTTACTGATTTATAACTTGCGCATTTTCAATAGTCCTTCCCGTTTTCCATAATTCCAAATTTGCTCAAAAATGCTGTCAGTAATTTTTCTTGGATGCCGGCTCATTGCTTCATCGCGCAACGTGGCTTTACCGCCTCTTGGAATATCCAGCGGGTTAATTCCAAGGTCCTTGGCGATGGCTAACACCATGGGTAGCCGCTGTGCATCCTTACTCGGTAAGTCGACTGATGGAGCGGGCCTGTCTTCAGGAAATAGAAACAGCGGTCGTTGATGGTGATGTTCTGCATACCGCCTCAAGTTGAGACGGGAATAGTGAGTAGACATGGCAACAAACATCCCTCGTTCTCTACCCCACTTGTCATAGCTGACATGCCGATAACTGGGCGTCTGGTCCCGCAGTTCTCCCCGCTGTTGCGCTTCACTCAAAGCAAGGCGTAGACCAATCACGTTGCTGGGGTGTTCATTGCTGTAGCTGGGTTCAAATCCAAGCCACAAGTAAGCGGCTTCATAGTCGCTGAACTGGTCTCGTAAATCCCACAGACTAAAATCGGTTATCCTATGGACTGTCATGATGTCCTCGCTAAGACATGGCTGGCCGGAACTCTATGCCTCGGTAGGGTTCCGGCCTTTTCGTTTGTGGAATCATTCTCCAAAAATCTTGGCGTTCATCCGGCTCACCACGCCGGCCACATGCGATTCTGATAAGTGGCTGTATCGCTTCACCATCGCCAGCGTCTTATGGCCGAGAATCGCGGCGATTTCTTGATGGCTTGCGCCGTTCATCGCCAGGTAGCTGGCGGCGCTGTGCCGTAGATCGTGCCAGTGAAAGTCATCGATGCAGGCAGTTTGCAAAGCCGTCTCCCAGGCATGGCGAAATTTCGCCGGTTGGCCAGGTAGCCGTCCGGGAAACACCCAATCGGAATCAATGCGCCGAACCTTGGCGCGCTCCCGTAACAGGGCCAGCGGTTGTTCCCCCAAGGGCAAGGCGCGGCGCTCGCCGTTCTTGGTTTCCAGTAGCGTGATGGTCTTACGAACCAGGTCGACCTGGGGCCAGCGCAGACCGAGAATTTCCATGCGGCGCGCGCCGGTGGCCAGCGAGAGCAGCACGGCCAGGTAAAGATCGGGGTTGCTACCGGCCTGACAGGCAGCCAGCAGGCGGTTTCGTTCGTCATCGTTGAGATACCGCACCCGGCCGCGCGACTCTTGGCCTCGGCTGACATGCTGCAACGGGTTCCGGTCCAACCATTCATACTCACGAACGGCGATGGTAAAGACATGGGACAAAGCGGCCAGGTAGCGATTAACCGTAGCCGGGGAGCGGGTTTCCGCGAGGGCTTCCCGCTGCTGAATCAGGAGAGCCGGGCTGACATCGGCCAGGGGCAAGTGCCCTAACTGCGTTTGCCACCAGTGAAGTTGCTGGGCTTGTTGGGCAGCAACCCGCTTCCGAGTCAGGTGGTGTTTGCTGTAGCGGTC
>DDST01000011.1 GCA_002343485.1 Proteobacteria bacterium UBA2383 | reverse complement strand
GTCATATCGAGCAACAATAGACTAGCCGTTGATATGTTTAAAAATTTTTTTAACACGCTTTGCGGAAATGAAATCGTAGATAGAATTGATCCAATCTCCATGCTATCAGGAACCCAAAATGAAACAGAGAAAAAAGAAACAAGAAAGCTTGGTTTTGAAGGATATTGGGTCGATTTTTCTATAAAGATAGAGGACGGTAAAATTTCTATTAATGATATTTCTTTAATAGAAATTTTATTAATTGATTCAGGTATTGAAGTAAAAGGAGTATTGATAGATAATAAAATAAAGAGAGTTGGAAAATTCAACTCAAAAGCGTCAAGACAACACGATAGCGCATTATGGTTTGTATATGAAAAAACCTCTGAATTCATCGAAATGCCAGATATTTTTTCTGTTGGTGGGTGTGTTTACGAATTTCAAGGAAGCCCATTTCCAGAAAGTTTTTCTGGGGCATTTGTTGACGATAGATCGAGTAGGGAAATAAAATTATATGGGTGTAAGATTAATAATGACGAGTGGTCATTAATAAAGTCGAGTGTCCTTGAAAATAAAAGAAAAGGTTTAGAAACATGTTTGGAAAAAATCAAACAAGAGTTTTCTCTCCCAAAAGAGTTAATTTTGCCGTGATGGCGTTTTCATAGAAAAATCAGACCCCATCACAGCAAAATGGCTTCTCCATCTTCCATGCCCTCCATCGGTCGCCAAAAAAGCAACCCTGGTGACATTTCTATTTTGGAGAAATAGGACATTTGAACTTTGGCACTACACGAATGACGGGACAAAATGTTTCCTTTTGTCCGATGTTGCACCGCAACATCACCCGCAAGCCCTTGAAAACCCACGGGCCGGAAACAGCCAACATGGGACAAAACAAACGCTCTATGCCGTATTCCTTAAATCTCCGGCGAAGACAGGTTGATTTCCATCTTCATCCCAAGCGTTTGCACCGCACTGGTCAGAGTGTGCAGGGTCAGTGCGTCATTCTCCGGGTCTAAAAGCCGATCTAGTTGGGAACGGCTGGTTTTCATCGCCCGCGCCATCGCCGATTTGCTCATGCGGTTTTTCTTCATTGCCTGTGCAAGCTGCCATGCAATGACCCGCTTGAGGGCCACGGCTTCGACTTCGGCCTTAATCCCTTCTTCCTCCAGAAAATCGTCAAAAGACGATCCGATATGTTTTCCGTGTTGCTCCGTCATGGTGGTTCACTCCATCTGCTTTTGTCGTTTCAGGGCCAAGTCAAGGTCTGGCTTTGGGGTCTTCTGGGATTTCTTGATAAACCCATGCAACAAAACCATTTGATGCGCATGAAAACAGAATAAAACCCGTGCAATCCGTCCGTCTGAAATCCGGCTGCGGACTTCAAACAAGCCCTTTCCCATCGGGCGACAGACCGGCATTCCCACCGGCCAGCCAAACTGCACGGTCTTGATGTCCTCGCCAATCTGGCGGCGGTCTTCCTTATCCAGTCCCTTGAGCCAATCTCTGACCGGCTCGGTTCCGGTTTCAGAAGCCCAGAAAACAACGGGTATCCCTGTTTCGTCGGTCATCCTTAATTTGTACCAAAAAAGGTTCATCCATTGCAAGAAAAAAATGCGAATCAGATCGTTATCAATCCTTGCTGGGGCAGACCCAACATGGGACAAAAGGACGTGGATTTCTCTAGGCGGGTTCGACGCGCATAACGTGGATGTGCTTCTGCTGGACCTGCGCCAACTCGTAGGCGATCTGCATACGCAGCCAAACCTCGGCGGTTCCGCCGAAGGCTTGAGCCAGCCGCGTGGCCATTTCGGCGGAAATCCCCGCCTTGCCGTTAATCACGTTACTGAGAGCCTGCCGGGTCACGCCCAAGGCTTTGGCTCCATCGGTCACGGACAGGCCCAGCGGTTCCAGACAATCCAACTTAATGGATGAACCGGGATGCGGCGGGTTTTTCATCGACATGGTGGCCTCTCCTTTCGCTCTAGTGATAGTCAATCATTTCAACGTCACGGGCTTTGCCGCTCTCGAAGCGGAAAATAATCCGCCAGTTACCTGAAACGCGGACGCTCCAAAATCCTTTCAAATCAACTTTCAGTTCGTGCAACCGATAGCCGGGCAAGTCCATATCTTCAATCACAAGGGCTTGATCCAGCCGGGCCAGAATGCGCTCGACTTTATCGACCAAATCCGCCCGGATCTTGCTGCGGTCCCCGCGCTCGTACAGGCGTTTCAAGCTTCGGTCCTTGAAATTTTCGATCATCTTCTATTTGTAAAGCGTCAATTGACGCTTGTCAAGAAAAAAGTTGCATAATCAATTGTTTTATCGAATAAACTCGTTTATCGCTCGCGGGTTCGGCCTCCCCGGCCTCCTCGGTCGTGTTCCTGCTGCTCGCTTTGCACGGCCTGTCGTTGCTGCGCCGTGCGCTCCGGGCCGTCCTCGCGCCAATAGCCCATTTTCTGGGCCTCCTCGATCTTTTTTTCCAGTGCGGCGCGTTCGGCCTCTTGTCGCTGTGCAAACGCCTTGGACTCATCGGCCATATTCTCGCGCTCGCGTTCCACCCAACCGTTAACCCGATCCATCGCTTGTTTCAAGCGTTCCGGTATCTCGGCTTGCGCCGCCCGGTCGTGCTTGGCCTGTGGGCTGAACCGATAGAACAATCCGCCGTTGCGGATTCGCTCTTGCGCCTCCCGCAACGCCTGTGCCTGTTGCTGGACTTGCTGGGCCTGCATCGCCTCTTTCTTGGCCTTCTCCAGCCGGGTGTACTCGATGTACCGCTGGCGCTGCTGCGCCTGTTGCTGCCGCATAGCCAAAGACCGGCGCGCCTCCCGGATGCGCATTTCAAGCGCCCATTGCTTCCCCTCGTCGGGTGTCTGCCCTGGTCTCTGCTCCTGATCGCGTTCAGCACGGCGAGGCCGGGGCGGTTGGGGTTGCTGGCGGGACTGCTCCCCGCTGCGGCTCCGGGCGCGGCGTTCCATCTCTTCCTGAACCGCCTTGACCGGGCGCAAGTCCTCCCGCTTGAGGTCGGCGGTCTGACGATCAAACGCCGCGCCTTTGATCGTCTGGCCCTTGGCAAGCCCCTTGTTCAATTCGCGCAACACGGCAAAGGCTCTGCCGCCTGGCGTCACCGCCATTAAAACCGCCTCTTTCCGGTCGCCCTTGGCCAGTCCCCACCCCTTCGCCTCCAAAGCGGCCTGAAAGCTTTTTCCGCCGTCGCTGCGCGTCCAGCACTCCGCAATGGTGTTGTCCACGTACCGGCGCGGGCCGCGCCGGGCATCCTGTTCCTTGGCTGCCTGCCGGGCCAGTGCATTGAACGCCCGCGCCGGGCAATACACCTTGCCCTGTCGGCGCTCGTAGGCAAGCGCCCATGCCTGTAGTTTCTCTTGATCCTTGTAAAGATTGATCGCCTTGCCCGTCTCCGCGTGAACCCGGTTCACGATCACATGCAAATGGGGGTGGGCCGTGTCCGTGTGCGCAATCATCACCGCTTGATGATCCTGCATCTTGGCCCAGTGACCACATAGCTGCAAAAACGGCCATCTATTCGATCAAATATGGATTTGGCAATCAGAGATAGCCTATCATAGGGTGATGAGACTCTTTGATAGTAACTTTTAGTGAAGCGTCAATGGTCTGAAGCGGAGTTGGACATCCATTGGATACTGACGGCCCAGGAAGAGGTACTGACCGTTGCGCGTCAGGGGCCGGGGCGATTCGGCTTCGTGGTCCTGCTTAAGTTCTTCCAGTACGAGGGACGCTTTCCTGAGTCGCGCCGGGAAATTCCTGCCGATGTGATGCGCTACGTGGCTGTGCAGCTGGCCATGCCGCTAAACACCCTGGACGACTTTGATTGGCAGGGTCGTACGGCACGACGCCAGCGTGCGGAGATATTGGCGTGGCTGGGCATTCGCCGCATGAAGGCGGTCGACTGGCGAGCCGTGGCCACCTGGCTCGATGCAGAGGTGTTGCCGCTGGACCTGACCCTGGAACAGGTGACTGAGCGCACGCGGGATTGGCTACGCGCGCATCGGCTGTCCCCGCCTGGCCAAGAGCGTCTTGAACGCGTGCTGCGAGCGCAACTGCATGCCTTTGAAACGGATTTGCTCACACGCATCAGTGACCGTCTCACGGACGCCACGCGCACTGCACTCGATGCGTTGTTACTGGGCGATGCGGCGGCCCAGGATGACACCACGAGCGAGTCCGCCCACAAGTTCTCCACCTTGCGCGGCGACCCTGGCCGCGTCAGCCTGGACACGCTGCTGCAAGAGTTGGACAAGCTCCAACGGGTGAGAGATGTAGTACTGCCTATGGCGGCGCTGGCGACGATGCCGGCGAAGTGGCTGCAAAGGTTTCGCCAGCGTGCCGCTATCGAAACCATTTGGGATTTGCGCCGCCATGCGCCTCCTGTGCGCCACGGCCTGATGGCGGCGTTCTGCCACGAACGACAGCACGAGATCGTCGATGGTCTGATCGACCTGCTCATGCAGATCATCCACAAGATCGACAGCCGGGCAGAAAAGAAGGTCGAGCAGCAGTTGCTGACCGACCTGCAGCGCGTCAGTGGCAAGACGGCAGTCCTTTTTCGGCTGGCACGAGCCGCCGTCGATCACCCAGACGAAACCATCAAGGAGGCCCTGTATCCCGTGGTGGGACTGCAAACCTTGCAGGACCTGGTCAAGGAATTCAAAGCCACGGGCGCGGAGTTTCGCAAGGTGGTTCACAAGGTCCTACGGGCTTCTTACAGCCACCACTATCGGCGCATGGTACCGAAGCTGCTCGATGCACTGAAGTTTCGGAGCAACAACCAGACCTATCAGCCGGTGATTGAGGCGCTGGACATCCTCAAGCAGCACCGGGGCAGCCAGCGACAGCATTTCCACCGGGACGAAGTGCCCATCGTTGGCATCGTGCGTGACAAGTGGCGCGAGATTGTCATTGAGGAAGACAAACACGGCGTCGAACGCATCAACCGCATCAACTACGAAATCTGCGTGCTGCAAACCTTGCGTGAGCGCCTGCAGTGCAAGGAGATCTGGGTAGCGGGCGCACAGCGCTTTCGCAACCCCGATGACGATCTGCCGGCGGACTTCACGCTCAAGCGCCCAGCCTATTACGAGGCGCTCGGTCTGCCCCTGGAGGTGGCGCCCTTCATTGCTGGCTTGCAGCAGTCGATGCGCGACGCCCTGGCCGCGCTCAACCAGGGCTTGCCGCAAAACCCCGCTGTCAAACTACGGCCCCATGGCAAGAACCGCATCTGTCTGACGCCGCTGGACGCGCAACTGGATCCGCCTAATCTGGCACGCCTGAAAGCGGAGGTATCCAGGCGCTGGGCCAACACCAATCTGCTGGACGTGTTCAAGGAAGCCGACCTGCGCATCCACTTCAGTGATGCGTTGCATAGCGCTGGCGCACGTGAAGTTATCGATCGAACCGTTCTGCAACGCCGTCTTCTGCTATGCCTGTACGGCCTGGGCACCAACACCGGCCTCAAGCGCGTGCTCACCGGCCAGGAGGACACTACCTACAAGGAATTGCGCTATGTACGCGAGCGCTTCATCCGCAAGGACGGCCTGCGCCAGGCCATTGCCAAGGTGGTCAATGCGACCTTCGCGGCGCGGCAGGCCTTCATCTGGGGTGAGGGCAGCACGACCTGTGCCTCCGACTCCAAGAAGTTTGGTTCGTTGGATCAAAACCTGATGACGGAATGGCACATCCGCTATGGTGGACGTGGCGTCATGATCTACTGGCATGTCGAAAACCGGTCGGTGTGCATCTATTCCCAACTCAAGCGCTGCTCGTCATCCGAAGTGGCCGCCATGCTCGAAGGTTTGCTGCGACACGACTCCGACATGGAGGTGCAGCGTAACTACACCGACAGCCACGGGCAAACCGACGTGGGGTTTGCGTTCTGCCATTTGCTGGGCTTTGACCTGCTGCCACGCCTGAAGGCCCTTGCCTCGCAAAAGCTGCATTTGCCTGCCACCGGCTGCGGCGGGGACTACCCCAACCTGGAGCCCATCCTGTCCACCCCCATCAACTGGGACCTCATCGGCCGGCAATACGACGAAATGGTCAAGTACGCCACGGCGCTACGGCTGGGCACGGCGCAAGCCGAAGCGATCCTGCGCCGCTTCACCAAGCACAACCGTCAGCATCCCACCTACCAGGCGTTGGCTGAACTGGGCAGGGCGATCAAAACCCTCTTCCTATGCCGCTACCTAGCGTCGGAATCACTACGGCGCGAGATTCATGGGGGTCTCAATGTCGTTGAGAACTGGAACAGCGCCAACAGCTTCATCTTCTTTGGCAAGGGCGGAGAGGTCGCCGCCAACCAATTGGAGGACCAGGAGGTGTCGGTGCTGGCGTTGCACCTGCTGCAAATGTGCCTGGTGTATGTCAACACCCTGATACTCCAGCGCGTACTGGCCGAACCCGTCTGGTGGAACCTGATGCAACCAGAGGATTTCCGGGCGCTGTCTCCGCTGATCTATGCCCACATCAATCCGTATGGCGTGTTCGACCTGGACATGAGTACGCGGCTGTCCATCGAAGAACTACCCATGGCGGCATGACCTATCAATAGGGCCTACTTTAGTGATGGCCGTTGAAACGACTGGATTATCGCTCACTGAAGTCCATTCCTAATTTTGATAGTAAGCCTATCGCAAAGTCTAAAATTTTTAGGATAGAAATGATCGTTGGCTACGCACGCACCTCCACCGTGGAACAGATTGCCGGGTTTGAAGCCCAGGTGAAGGCGTTGCAGACAGCCGGATGCGAGAAACTGTTCCAGGAACAGGTCTCATCGGTTGGTAAGCGAACTCAACTGGAAGCGGCGCTGGAGTTTGTGCGCGAAGACGACGTGCTGGTAGTGACTAAACTCGACCGTCTGGCCCGTTCGGTCGCCGATCTAATGAACACCATTGCCCACCTGGATCGCAAGAAAGTGGGTTTGAGGGTGCTCAACCTGGGCATGGATACGCACACGCCTACGGGCAAGCTGATGCTGACGGTGCTGGGCGGCGTGGCGCAGTTCGAGCGGGAGATGATGCTGGAGCGGCAGCGCGAGGGCATCGCCAAAGGCAAGGCGGCAGGCAGGTTCAAGGGACGCAAACCCATTGCGCAAGACCGCCAGGAAGAAACGCTACGCCTGGCGACGCTAGGTCTGACCAAGGCCAGCATCGCCAAGAAGCTCAGCCTAGGGGAAGCTACGGTCTATCGCATCTTGGCCAGGGAGAGAGCCGAAAAGCAATCAAAGAGTCAAAATCAAATTTTGATCGAATAGATGGCCGTTCTTGCAGCTATGTGGTCACTGGGCCTCTATATGGGCTATCTGAGCCCAACCCCTCG
>DDST01000121.1 GCA_002343485.1 Proteobacteria bacterium UBA2383 | reverse complement strand
CTCTTCACGGCCCCATGGTGCTCTGGACCCGGAGAAAACACGAGGCCACTCGGGCTCAGGACCGCCAGGCCCTGTCTGAAATCGCGCGCGAGTTCGAGCACTTCATCGACGACCTGCTGGAAAGTCGCCTCCAGGCTGGAGCACAGCCCGAGGACGACATCACCGCCACGCTGATGCACGAAAAGGTGGAGGGGCAGCCACTGAGCAAGGAAGAGATGATCAGTATTTTGCGAAACTGGACTGTCGGGGAGGTGGGCACGATTTCCGCGGCGGTCGGTATCCTGGCCCATTATCTTGCGCGGCACGCCGAGTTGCAGGAGCAATTGCGCGCCCAACCCGCCTTGTTGCCCGTGGCCATCGACGAGATCCTCCGGATTCAGGGTCCCCTGCCGGCCAACCGGCGCATCGCAACCTGCCCCGTGGAAATCGGCGGCCGAAGACTCAAGGCCGGCGAGCGGATTTCGCTCCTCTGGATCGCCGCCAATCGGGACGGCCGCGTTTTTGAGGATCCAGAGGCTTTCCGATTGAACCGCGATCCCAGTAAGAATCTCCTCTATGGCGCGGGCATTCACCGCTGTCCAGGCGCTCCGCTGGCCCGAATGGAGTTGCGACTCCTCATGGAGGAACTGCTCGAACGCAGCACCCGCATTCAGCTCGTGCCGGACCAATTACCGACCCAGGCGGTCTACCCGGTGAGCGGTCTGGCCACGTTGCCCCTCTGGATCCGATAAGCACCCGGCGTACCGCACACACGCAATGCGGGGATTCTACAAGACTCACGGCCAGATGGCGCCTCTCTGGCCTTATCGGCCGCCGCTTGGCGATCATTTCTGGCAGTTTGCACAGGAAAACAGGTTGATCATCGGTTGGGAAGTAGCGACATGACGGAAGACAGCAGGTACGGATTGGCCACCCGCAGCATTCACGGCCACCGTCTCCGGGACGCGCACGGTAGTCCGCACATTCCGGTGTACGACACCACGACCTTTGCGTTCGCCTCGACGGCCGACCTTCTCGACGTCGTCGATGGCCGCAAACCCGGGAGCTTCTACACTCGTTATGGCTTGAATCCATCGATCCTTGCGCTGGAAGAAACGCTGGCCGGTATCGAAGGCGCGGAGATGGCTTGGGCCTTCTGCTCCGGAATGGCCGCCGAGACCGCATTGTTCTTGACGCATGGCCGTGAAGGCGTGGTCTGCATCGGCGACGCCTACGGTGGCACGCTTGAGCTGCTCGCCCAGCAGTTGCCCCTGCTCGGAATCAAGACTCATTTGATCCTCGGTGACGAACTGGACCGGCTTGATGCGCTTCTAGCGGACGGCATCAGGCTGGTCTTCTTCGAGACACCCACCAATCCAACGCTGGCGTTGTTCGACATTCGCGCCATGGCGACAAAGGCCCACGCGCATGGAGCGCTCGTTGCCGTCGACAACACCTTCGCCTCACCCGTCAACCAGCGTCCGCTGGAATTCGGCGCCGATATCGTTGTGCATAGCGCGACGAAGTATCTCGGTGGCCACAGCGATCTCACCGCCGGCGCGATGATGGGATCGAAGGCGTCGCTGGGGCCGGTGTGGAGCTGGCGCAAGAATCTCGGTTCGATGATCGCGCCGGCCACGGCATCGCTGCTCTCGCGCAGTCTGCGCACCCTGGTGGTGCGCGTGCGCCAGCACAACGCGGCAGCCCAGCAAATCGCCGAAGCCATGACCCGGCATCCGAAGGTGAGCCGCGTGTTTTATCCCGGCCTTGCGGATTTTCCAGCTCATGCCTTGGCCAAAAAACAGATGCACGGCTTTGGCGGCATGCTGACCATCGAGGTGGCCGGTCGCCGAGAAGACGCCACACGCGTCGCTGATCGGCTCAAGCTGTTTGCACTGGCGCCCAGTCTCGGTGGCGCCGAAAGCCTGGTCACCCAGCCCTGCACGACGACGCACCACGAACTGACGCCGGCGGAGCGGACTCGTCGCGGCATTTCAGACAGCATGCTGCGTTTGTCGGTCGGTCTGGAAGCGGTCGAGGATCTGATCGATGACCTGGAACAGGCGCTGCGGTGAGTCATTCGCTCCGCGCGATGACGGTCAGGGGATTCGTGCGGGCTCGGATGCGAGGCGGTTTATCGGTCGCGTGACCGAAACCAACCATCGGGCCAGGCGCGGCGAGATGGATGCGCTCGCCAATGCGCATACACGGCCAAAAGACCTTGAACATCCTTCCGGCCAAGACCCTTTGATCCAGCGGCGGCAAGCACGAAGTTTATTTCGCCGGAAATCCGGCGGCGGCAATTGAATGGTTCAAAGAATATAGGACACATTACCAATGCAAAGAATCGCCACGGTCAGCGTGAGCGTTATCAGGCGAACGCAGGCGCTGTTGAGCGGGCTTCCGTTTCGGTGCTCCGTGTTCAACCTGGGCTTTCGACCATTCTTTTTCCTGGCGGGCGCCTTCGCCACCCTGGTCATTCCGCTCTGGTTGGCTATTTTCACCGGGCTAGGGTCAGCGCCGTCCTATCTGGGGTCCGTGGGATGGCATGCCCATGAGATGCTCTTTGGTTATACGATGGCGGTTGTTGCGGGCTTTCTCCTGACGGCGGTGCGCAACTGGACCGGCCTCCCCACTCCCTCGGGGCCGTTACTCGCCGGCTTGGCATTACTATGGCTATCCGCCCGATTCATGCTGTTTTCCACCGCCGTCGCGCCCGCATGGCTGGTGGCGGTGATCGATGTCTCTTTCCTGCCGGCCATTGCCGGGGTGTTGCTGCCACCGTTATGGCGATCGCGCAATCGCCGCAACCTTGTGTTCCCATTTATTCTGTTGGCCCTGGCGGGCGCTAACCTGGTCATCCACCTCCAGGCATTGGGCATGCTCGCCTCCGGAAGTGATCGCGCGCTGCAATTCACCCTCAATGCGGTCACTCTTATCATGGTCGTGATCGGCGGTCGGGTGATTCCCGTATTTACCGCCAACGCGCTGCCCGAGATCCGGGTCCGTCGCCTGGTCTGGGCGGACGTTCTCGCGGTCGGTCTGGTCATCCTGGTACTGGTGATCGATCTCTTCCCAGTCTTGCATGCCTCGGTCGGGCCGGTGGCGTTACTGGCGGCGGCGGCGAACCTCATCCGTATGTGGCGCTGGCCATCCCTGGCCACGCGATGCGTGCCGATGCTGTGGATTTTGCACCTCGGCCATGCATGGATTGTCGTCGCCCTTGCCTTGAAGGGACTCGCCGGCCTGGTACCGGCGGTGATGCCCAGCGCGGCCGTTCACGCACTGACGGTCGGCGCGATCGGCAGCCTGACGCTGGGCATGATGAGTCGCGTCGCTCTGGGTCACACCGGCCGCGTCATCGTGGCGAGCACCCCTATCATTGCGGCATTTATCGTTATTAACGTAAGCGCGATCATACGCGTGGTGATCCCAATCGCGGTACCGGGGTTTTACCTGCCGGGACTCATCGTGGCAGGGCTGTTATGGTCGAGCGCCTTTGCACTGTTTATCATTCACTATACCCCCATTCTGATGCAACCCCGGATCGACGGAAAGCCAGGCTAAGCATCTCGTCGATCAACCGGTCCCGGAGTATGGATATGGATGACAGGCTAGCGGGCGGCGAGCATTCTAAACTGGCGTCGCTCGCCCAGGTGATTCGTGAGGTGGACGCAGCGCCAGACATGGAGACGGCGCTGCGGGTTGTGGTGGAGCGCACGCGTGTGCTGATGGCGGTGGATGCCTGCAGTATCTATTTCACCGAACACGAGCGCCGACGGCATGTGGTCGTAGCCACGGCGGGCCTCGCCCCGACCGCAGTCGGACAGGTTCAATTCGGCTTTGGCAAGGGACTCATTGGGAGAGTGGCCGAGAGCGCCTTGCCCATCAATCTGGCGCACGTACCCGAAGCGCCGCATCAGGAGTTCGTTCGCCAGGCCGGTTCCGGACCCTTCCATGGATTTCTCGGCGTGCCGATTACCCACCGAAGCAAGGTGTTGGGCGTATTGGTCGTGCGCCAGCGGGCTGTGCGCTGTTTCGACGATGCCGATACCGCGATCCTGACCACCCTGGCTGTCCAACTGGGCGGCGCGATCGCTTATGCGCGGGCCAGCGGCGATCTTTGCAGCCTATGTCGGCCGGATGGCGCAGAGCGGGGCTGGATTGAAGGGCTACCGGGAGCCCCTGGGATCGCCATAGGAACGGGGGTCGTGGTCTTTTCGCCGACTGACCTCGGTGCGGTACCCAACCGCCAGCTGGAAGATCCCAGGATGGAGGAGCAACGTCTACACAAAGCCGTAGCACGGGTCCAAGAGGAGGTCAGGCGGCTCAGCGCGGACCTTGATGGTCCGCTCTCCGCAGCGGACCGGGCGCTGTTCGATGCCTATACGTTGATTCTGGACAGCCCGGAAATCGTGGAAGCCGCGGTGGCGCGCATCCACCAGGGGAACTGGGCGCCCGGTGCGCTTCGACAGACCATTGAGGAGTATGCGCGGCGCTTCGACGCAATGGAAGATCCGTACCTGCGGGAACGAGGTGAGGACATCCGAGGGCTTGGCCATCGCATACTCATGCACTTGCAGGGTGGATCCGGAACCACAGGTGATGGCCCGTCGAGCATCATCTTGATCGGTCGCCAGCTCAGCGCCATTGACCTGGGGCTCGTGCCTCGTGACCGGGTGCGCGGCATCATCTCGGCGGAGGGTTCTTCACTGTCCCATTTGACCATCCTTGCCCGCGCGCTTGGCATACCGGCGGTGGTCGGTGTTGGGCGTTTACCACTGGAGCATTTGGACGGCCAGGAGGTTGTTGTGGACGGCAACCGTGGATGGGCATACCCGCGACCCAATCCCATGCTACGCCAGGAGGTCGAGTGTCTAATCCGCGAAGATCGGGAGTTCGAGAAAGACCTCAAGACCCTTCGCGACCTACCGGCGCGCACGACGGATGGGGTGGAGGTGTTCCTCTACACCAACGCGGGTCTCATTGCGGATGTACCCTTGATGGAGGCCGCCGGCTCGGCGGGCATCGGGCTGTTTCGGTCCGAGCTGCTGTTCATGCGCTACGACCGATTTCCCAGCGAGCAGGAACAAATGCGGGTGTATCGGCGGATACTGCAGGCGGTCGCACCGCTGCCGGTCAATCTGCGGACCTTGGATGTGGGGGGTGACAAATCGCTTCCATACCTGCCCCTCGTGGAACGGAACCCGATGCTGGGCTGGCGCGGCATCCGCCTCACTCTGGATCACCCCGAGATCTTTCTCACCCAGCTCAGGGCCGCGTTGCGCGCGAATGCCGGGCTGGGAAACCTGAGACTCCTCCTGCCGATGGTCAACGGGGTCGCCGAGGTGGAAGAAACGCTCACCCTGATCGACCAAGCGCATCACCAGCTTCTGGAAGAAGGCGTCGCGTCTTCTCGCCCGCCGGTTGGGCTCATGATCGAGGTGCCCTCCGCGGTCTACCAGGCGGAAGAACTGGCCCGGCGGGTGGACTTTTTTTCCGTCGGCACCAATGATCTCGCTCAATATCTGCTGGCCATCGACCGTGGTAACCTCCACGTCTCGCAACGGCTGGATCCCCTCCATCCCGCCGTGCTGCGCGCGCTTCGGCAGGTGGTGGATGCATCCAGATCAGCCGGCAAGCCGGTCGCCGTGTGCGGGGAAATGGCCGGTGATCCCGGTGGCGCCCTGCTCTTGTTGGGGTTGGGATTCAATCGCCTGAGCGTGAGCGCCGCGGTTCTCCCACGGATAAAGTGGGCGATTAGAAGCGTGGATTTTTCACGCATGGCGTCGTTGGCGCGGCAAGCCCTCACGTTGGAGAAGCCGGAAGCGATCCGCCAGTTACTGGAACAAACATTAAAAGACGCCGGTCTGGACCGTCTACGGCGGGTCGTCTCGGAAAACGGAAAAACCGTACGTGAAGCGCGCGCCGCGATAGGTATCCAGCGGTATCCAGGGTCAACCGCGAAGAAAGAACAGCGTGGTCATGATTAAACCGGTGGCAACAATTCCGGCCCGCAGCACGGGTGCCGGTATCCGCCGAGCAAGCCGCGCGCCAAAATAACCGCCCGCGGTCGCCGCCATCATCATCACCCCTGCCTGGGGCCAGGCCACGACGCCGCCCCAGGCATAGATCGCGACGGCGATCACAGTCAGCAATGCCGAAACTACATTCTTCATGCCATTCATCGCATTCAGGTTGGTTTGACCTAGTAAGCCGAACAGCGCCAGCAGCAGGATACCGAGGCCACCATTGAAGTAGCCGCCATAGATGGAGACGGCCAGCATGCCCGCGGCAGACTTCCCCACCGAGGTGGGGCGGGTTTGGCTGTCCTTGAGTTTACGTAGCAGTATCGGGCCGATAGCAAAAAGTATCGTTGCCACCAGCAACAACCAGGGCACAATCTGGTTGAAGGTACGGTCGGCGGTCACCAACAGCAGAGCGGCGCCCATCGCGCCACCGATCAAACTCAGAACGGTCAGGGTACGTAACGACAAACCGGGCGGCGGCGCCAGGTCTTCACGAAAACCCAGGACGCCGGAAACATATCCGGGTAACAGGGCAACGGTACCGGTGGCGTTCGCGATAACCGGTGGCATGCCCGTAAATACCAACGCCGGGAGTGTCAGGAAGCTGCCGCCGCCAGCGACGGCATTCAATGCACCGGCCATGCAGGCGGCGACGAGCAACAGGATGACGTTGAAAGGGTCGTTTAGCATTCAGTGGGAATTTCCAAAAAGTCAGGATATCCGTCAGTTACGTGATTGAGGCTGTGGGTGTCGGACCTCACCGACGTCTCGATCTGGCGGGGTCGCGTCCGTGTCGCCTTCGTGATCGATAGGTTCACCTGTCGGTTCGTGGGCTGGCGCGTGCCGACCACGACGCCCTCGGCCTTCATGCTCGACGCATAGGAGCAGAGACCATACGAGCGCGGTCCCCTCCGCCCGGATCGGTGGATTCGCCCCTCCGATCCAGGTGTGCAATACGGGTCGATCCGCTATACCGAGCGCTTGGCCGAAGCGAGCATCGAACCTCTCATTGGAGCGAGTAGAAACGCTTTCCATACTTGTTCATAGCTTGTCGGGACTCTCCTTGAATATACATCATAATGTGATATATTTAACTGAAGGGTATGTTTGCGTATCCGAGACGGTGGTTTGGTCCTGTCAGTCCGATCGAAGCCTGATCGGTCGTGTATATTTTTAAGGAGTCCGCCATGAACTTGATGCAAACACCGAAGATGATCTTTTCGTTTCATGCGGGTTGGGACGACATCATCCGTATTCATCCATCAGTAACTCGCCTATTTGCGTGGGTGGTGTTGCCGTTATCGCTGTTACCGCCGGCGATGATCTTTTATGCGGGAGGTCACTATGGCGATGTCTTTGCTCCAGGGGTTTCACCTGAACAGTGGCACACCGCGGCAGGGATCTTCTTTATCGCCGAGCTGCTCACTGTTCCATTGATGGCGTGGCTGATTCACCTCATCGTCACAAAAACCTATAGTGTTACTGCTGATTATCACGAATGCTTCACACTAGCAGCCATCGCCCCGATTCCATTGTGGCTTTCCTCGCTGGCGCTGTTTGTGCCAAGTCTGTCCATCAATATAGTAATCGGGATTCTGGCGCTGATCTGTTCGGCCGGACTGATTTATCACGGGGTCTATGCGCTGTTTCGCATGCGCGAGAATCTTCAGGCATTGCAGATGGCGACGGTGATCGCGGGTACGGGGTTGTTCGCCTGGTTGGTGCTCGTACAAATCGTACTGAGGCATTGATGTCGGAGTGTCACCGTGCACGGGATGCGAACTGAGGCATTCCAGTCCTCCTTTCGCCCTGTGCGCGGTGGCAGCCTTTTGATCCCCGGTACGCCTCGTTCCGGGACCACGGCTTCGGCGCAAGGCGCCTACGTCAGGGTTCCCACGACGAAGGGGCTTAACGGCTGCCCGGATGCGTGTGCAGAGGCCCTCCGCGGCCTCCAAAGTTCTGCGGCCCTCGCCACTTTGGCCATACGCCCGCGCCTACATCTAATACCAAATCGCGATCAATATAAGTATTAGATGTTGCGTTGAAGTCCTGAATATTCAGGGCAGTTTGTATTCGATTGAATGCGAATTGGTATAACACCGCTCTTAGCGGGTGGAGGTTTTTCATGTCCATCACGCAGGTCGCCCCTTACCTGCTGACCCGTCTCGTGCCTCGCGCCTCCAGGGCAGATCGCAGCGAGATGAGATGGCGCGCACCTAAAACCGTGGTCAATGGATACGCCCGTGCCGATACATGATGACTTGCCTTTGAACAAGCATGACTTTGAAATACTGTCTGATTTTCGCTATCAGATACGAAAGTTTGTTCGCTTCAGCGAAGAGGTGGCGCGTCAACATGGCATTACGCCGCTACAATATCTGATGTTACTGCATATCAAGGGTTATCCCGGTCGCGAGTGGGCAACTGTCGGCGAGCTTACCGAGCGCTTGCAGGCGCAACAACACGGCGTCGTGGCGCTGATTTCGCGCTGCGAGAAACTGGGGTTTGTCAAGCGTCGCCGCTCATCGGAAGATCGGCGCCAGATCGAAGTTCACTTGCTTGAGAACGGTCAAAAGATGGTCGAACAGATCGCGCGTCTGCACCGGGCACAACTGGCCTCCTTGCAGGGACGCTTTGTGGTGCCGGACGTCCAGGTTTTCGAACACGCCAAGCTGTGAACTGCTCCGGCCTTGGGGTTTGAAGCCCAACGGATACTGCTGGCGCATTCGATGCGAAGGCATCCTAAACCGCTCCTGCTAGATAGTGTAGTCACGAGATTTTAAGCCAGAGAGCGAGACATCTGATTTGAACGGCGGCAAGGAAAGACTTGCTGTTTTTGGCGTATCTTGTGGCGATCCTGCGCCATCTTTTGAGCATCAGGAACGCGTTTTGGACAAGGTGACGGAGCTTGTAGAGGTCTCGGTCGTACGGTCTTTGGATGGTACGGTTTTTCTTCGGCGGAATGACCGCATTCATACCCTGGATCGCAGCTTGCTCAAGAATGGGTATTTCTGACTAAAACCGCGATCGGTCAATTTTGCCAATTTTGATGTTGTATTCTCATACGTTTTTCTGAAATTGATAACGAGATGAGTTCATATGCATTTTCAAGGGAAAGTATGATCTTCGGATCAAAGCAAAATGGCCTTCTGAAAAACGATCGTTTTCTGGATGACGCCCATCAGCCAGACGCCGTCTTGCGAACCGGCGTTTTGTGTGGCGAGGCCAGCTCGAAGTGGTTGGATAGGAGAGCAGGTGAATGGCTACTTTTTAGCCACAAATTGACTCGTCGCGGTTTTAGTCAGAAATACCCATCAGCCAACCCGTCAACGAGAGCGACAGATGCGTCGGTTCAAATCCCCCGGTCATGCCCAGCGGTTTCTCTCTGCCCATGGGCCGATCAACAATCTCTTCCGCCCCCGCCGTCACCGGATGGCCGCTTCCGGCTATCGCACTGTTCGCACCCAGGCGTTTGAAACTTGGCAGCAGGTAATGTGCGCCCGGAACGACGCCTAACGGCGGCCACAGCCCCCATTTACGGCTTCAAAGTGCTCTCGGCTCGACAACTTGACAATACCCGGTGAAGTTGTGTACCGCGTAACTGCTGGTGTTTCCAGGAAGGTTCTGCTTGGCACCGGTGCCCGGCGGCACCCGAAAACCCCACACCCCTGCATAAAGATGCAACATCGGCTGAAAACGCCGGAGGGCAAAGCACGCTATGCTCGACGGAAAAACCCGCACGGGCTGATCGGCTCCTTTGTTACGCTAAGTAAAACTTTAAATCCTGTTTTTATCAAGATTAGGTCTGATGTCTGGCCGAGCTGTAGTCACTACGCTGAACGCGGCAAGACGCTCTTTTGGTAACAGAAAATTTCTCTATCTCGGTTTATTATAGTAAATAACGTAACATGTAATCAT
>DDST01000083.1 GCA_002343485.1 Proteobacteria bacterium UBA2383 | reverse complement strand
TGCGCTTGACCTGCACATCGAACATGGCCTTGGTGTTGAAGACCACCCCAGTGTCTGCCTCAATCAGGCTGGCTAGCCGGACCTTGTTATCCTGCTTGACCGCCCGCCAGCGTGCCTGGAACTTGGCGTCATCGGCGTAAGGAATCAGCTTGCGCAGTTCGTCCAAATTGGTGATCCAACCCGGGCCAATTGCCTCGGTGATCAGCTTGTTCATACCGGGGTTGCAACTGGCCATCCAACGGCGCTGGGTGACGCCATTGGTTTTATTGTTGAATTTCTCCGGCCACATTTCGTAGAAATCGTGGAACAGACCTTTTTGGAGCAATTCCGAGTGCAGCGCGGCAACGCCATTAACCGAGAAACTGCCGACAATGGCGAGATAGGCCATGCGTACTTGCTGCTCGTAACCTTCCTCGATCAGCGACATGCGGGCCTGACGATCCATATCGCCAGGCCATTGGCGGGCAACATCGGCCAAGAACCGGGCATTGATTTCGTAGATAATGTCCAGCAAGCGGGGCAACAGTTGCCGGAATAAACGCACCGACCACCGTTCCAGGGCTTCCGGCAACAGAGTATGGTTGGTGTAAGCCATAACGTGGCTGACGATTTCCCAAGCCGCTTCCCAACTGAGATTATGCTCATCCATTAACAGCCGCATCAGTTCCGCTACAGCGATCGTTGGATGCGTGTCGTTGAGCTGGAAGCAGCTCTTGGCGGCGAATTCGCTAAAGTCCTCACCGTGAATGCGGGTCCACTGCCGAAGCACATCTTGCAGGCTAGCCGAGGCGAGGAAGTACTGCTGGCGCAAACGCAATTCCTTGCCGTTCTCGGTGGCGTCATTGGGGTAAAGCACCATGGTGATGTTTTCCGCCATATTCTTGGCGGCCACCGCTTGGTCATAGCTACCCGCGTTGAAGTCATCCAGATGAAATTCGTCGGTAGCTACCGCAGACCATAGGCGCAGGGTGTTGACCGTGCCATTGCGATAACCAGGAATCGGCAGATCATAAGGTACCGCCAGCACGTCGTGGGTATCCAGCCAACGCCAGCCCATCTCGCCGTCAGCTTTCAGATAGCCCTCGGTGCGGCCACCGAACTTGATGCGCTGCGCGTATTCCGGCCGTTCGAGATCCCATAGATTGCCGCTGCGTAACCAGTGATCGGGTTCCTCGATTTGATAACCGTTCTCGATCTTCTGCCGGAACATGCCATAGGCATAGCGAATGCCGTAGCCGACAACGGGCAATCGCAGCGTGGCGCAACTGTCCATGAAACAGGCCGCCAACCGTCCTAAACCCCCATTGCCCAGGCCGGCATCATTTTCGCATTCGGCCAGTTCTTCTATGCTCAAGCCCAAATCATGCAGTGCCTTATGGACGGGTTCATCCACGCCGAGGTTTAGCATGGCGTTGCTTAACGCCCGTCCCATTAAAAATTCCATGGATAGGTAATAGGCCCGGCGTACCCCGCCATCCTCCTCATAGGCATAACGGGTATTTTTCCAGCGCTCCCACAACCGGTCACGCAGGGTCAACACCAGCGCTTCATACATGTAGTGAGGGTAATGGGTATGCCGATCGCGGCCCAGGGTATGGCTGAAATAGCGTCGAAAATCAGAGGCAATGCTTTTGGCATCCATGCCCAGAGGGGGAAGTTCCGTCAGCCAAGAGGCTGGAGTACTCTTTTCCAGGATTTTAATCGACATGAGCTTAAGGTCCGCTTCCAGTAGTTTTGAAAAAGGAAAATGCCTGACATCGTAAACAACGATAGTCGGGAGATAGCCAAATTCAAGTAGCGAACCACGGTTGATGATAGGAGCCGGCTTGCGTGTGGTCGTGAGTCAAATTGCCTACAGGCCGGCTCCTGTAGCAGAAAAATGAGCCTAATGAGTACGGTCGAGACAGCAGGCAGCCTGCTCTCGGGTGTAGAAACAGCCGCAACGAACGAAGCCAGCAACGACACTTGCCTTGACGGCCATGACCCGGCCCATTGCGTCACGGGTGAGAATGAGATGATCCGGCAGCCCATCGAGGGCATGGACGGGTGCCGGACGGCCATCCGCCCAGCATGAGAGATAAACTACACCTGTTTCTTGGTCTAGGAATCCTGGAGCGAAGCCACAGTGCCGGTTTTCCTGGCTCACACCGCCAGTGCCGGCAAAAAACCGGTTATCGGCCGCCAGTGTGTGTAAAGAGAGCGTTTGCGCCATAGTGAATGCCCTCGCGCTCGGGTGAATGAAAGGGATACGACGCCTATTTCCGTAAAGTTTATGTGTCTTGAAAACCACTAAAGCAGTTTTTTGCCAAAACGAAACGGAATTGTTGTATTTGAGTCTAGATGCTTTGAGCCAACGAGACAAGTAGCATTGCAAAAATTTTAATGAGTGAGTGAAATGACCCAGGACCCTCATCTATATGTGGCCTTGTCTGGACATGGTTTTGGCCACTTGGCGCAGGTAGCGCCCGTATTGAATGCATGGCGGAAACGGTGCCCAACAGGCCGGTTGACCATGCAAAGCCTCTTGCCAGAGGCCGTGTTGCGCAGTCGCATCGCAGGCGAATTTACGATGGTTGCCGGAGCGGCCGATTTCGGCATGGTGATGGTTGATGCGCTCGAAGCCAATGTAACGGAAAGTCTGGCAGCTTATCGGATCTTCCATGCTGAGTGGGGGGCGCGGCTAGCCTGGCAGGAGCGGGTCTTGCGAGATGCGGTGCCAGATCTGTTACTGGCTGATATCCCCTACCTGAGTCTGGCCGCCGCTGCCCGGCTGGCCATCCCGGCACTGGCGCTGTGTTCATTAAATTGGGCGGATATTCTCGCTGGTTATTGCTGTACCGAGCCGGATCTGGGCGATCTGCGCACACCGATGCTTGCCGCCTACAACAGCGCCGCGGCTTTCCTGCAACCGGCACCGTCAATGCCGATGCCTGCGCTGCATAACGCGCAGCCCATCGGCCCCATTGCCGCCCTGGGTCAGGACCGGCGAGTGGAAATTAACCGCCGGCTTGGATTATGTGGCAGCGAGACGCTCGTGCTTATGGGATTGGGCGGGGTCGATATGCGCCCGCCGCTCGAAGCATGGCCAAAACTGCCAGGCGTGTGTTGGCTGACGCCGCCCGCGTGGGGTACGGCGCGACCGGATATGCCAGACTGGTCAGAATTGGTGGATCTATGCATGATTGATCTTATTTCCTCTTGCGATGTGTTGTTCACCAAGCCGGGTTATGGGGCATTTACTGAAGCTGTTTGCAATGGCGTGCGGGTACTCTACGTTGCGCGCGACGATTGGCCGGAGGAGCCATGGTTAAGCCATTGGTTGCTGGAATACGGCAATGGGATCAAGATCAGCCGCCAGCAACTGGCTACTGGCGAGTTGATGGCGCCGTTGCAGGAGTTGCTCGCGCAATCGCTCAAACCGCCACAGCCACCCACCGGTATTGCCGAGGCAGTGGAATGGCTAGAACGGCTAGGATGCTAAGCTAATACCCAATTTAGATATGCGTGCAGGAAAGTATGGGTAGGCGTGAGTCCGTTAAGTCGTGGGCAAATTGACTCTTACAAAAGCACAGACACCGAGGCGTTAAGGTATGTCCCATATTGTCATCCATCGCGACCATTCATTGACTCTTGATCAAGCGCGTGAAGCAGCGGAAACGATCGCTTTGCAATTGGCTGATCGTTACGAAGTGAGTCACTATTGGCAGGATGATTCACTGTATTTTGAACGCGTCGGCGTCAGCGGGCAGATCGACCTAGAGCCAGGAACGATTCAGGTTAACGTGCGGCTGGGTTTTCTATTGGCGCCGCTGAAATACCGGTTGGAACAGGAAATTCACCGTGAATTGAATGAAGGGTTTGGGCCTGCGCCTGATCCGGCTTAACCATTTATTCTATTGTTAATGGGCTTCCTGGCTGTCCAAATGTCAAATGGTCAAATGACGGGTGTCATTACCCATCATCATCAGAGTTGCCCTCATGAAAACTGTACCAATCCGTGTTGCTTGGCTGGGAGAGAGGGATTGCCGTGATTGCGCTATCCGCAGTTCGGCATTGTTTGCCGGCTTGCAGGAAGTGGATTTTGGTGAATTACATCAACCGATTGAAGACATCGTCTTAGATTCATCGGCCGTGTTGTATCGGATGGGCGAGCGGGGCCGGGCTGTATTTACCTTACGGCGTGGACTCGTCAAGCTGGTCAAGTATCTGCCTGATGGTACTCAGCGTATCGTCCGCCTGCTGCACCATAGCGATACTTTGGGATTAGAAGCATTGCTAGGTCAGCCTTATCCGCATGATGCAATTGCCTTGACCCGCTGCGAGATCTGTACGATTCCCGTCAGCTTAGTGGAGCGATTGGGCCATGAACAGTCGCATCTGTGTCAGGAACTTATGACGCGCTGGCAGCGGGCGTTGGCGGAGGCTGACCGCTGGCTGGCGGAATTTTCCACCGGTACCGCCCGCCAGCGGGTAGCGCGTTTGCTGCTATGGCTGACCGAAGCTGCGCCAGGGGAATCTGTACCATTGTTCGGCCGGGAGGATCTGGGCGCGATGCTGGGGCTGACGACAGAAACCGTCAGCCGCACGATCGCTGAACTGCGCCGGACCCGCTTGATTCAGGAAACATCTCACCATCAGTTGGCGCTCGACCAGCCCGGATTACGGCGCATTGCCGAAGGAATGGCTTGAAGCCAGGGCCGGCGCCCATCGCCACCCGTCGAAGACGCATTCCTTTATCTCAAGCAATGGCGCGGCATCGCCACACGCTACGCCAAAGACGCAAAATCCTTCCTTGCCGCCGTCTACATCCGATGCCTCGCACGCTGACTCAAAATCTCGTGATGACAGTATGTAGCGCAGTTATGAATAAGACATATCTGTTCATCGCATAATAATTTTGTAATAAGCATGTTAGAGAATCCTGAAATACCTACCAACTTTCAGGAAATTTTATGGAACTCAAGCCTCTCATTATTGCATTGTCCACTGCCTTTGGCGTCACCGTCCTATCCTCGACCGCTTGCGCGAAATCAACCGCCAATTCGGTCGAATTCATTGGCATGCCAGCTCCTTCAAGTGCTAATGAAAAGGCTGATATCTACACCACAGCCCAAGTGAAGATCACCTATCGGAACGGCGGGACCAGAATCTACGATCTTAAGTATCATCAACTAATGGCTACGACCAACGTCATCAACGGCCAAGTGGTCGGTGGCCTGTTCGATTCGGACGAAAACCCGCTCAATGATCGGGACGGTCAGATGGCTTCCGACGCTCCTGACGGAAGCTCCCTAATGAATATTCCAGGCATGCGCGCGGCTAAACCCCGGGCGAACCGCCCCTTGGCCTTGGTAACCCAGTACGAATACAAGGAATTACCCCCCAACGATGGTGTAAGCACTGGTGGTTTTTGGAGCAAGCTCCCCGCCACCATGAGTGTGGCCAAACTGGATCAGCACAAGCGGACCGGCGTGCTGGAAGTCGTGGACTATGACCATATCAGTTTCAGCGCTGTCAACGGTGGCTGGATTCACTGCGGCTCTACCCTGTCCGCATGGAACACCCATATCGGTTCCGAGGAGTACGAACCGGACGCCAAAACCCATGAGGGTTTGGCAAAGGCGAGTGATTCGGACGACGGCACCGATATGAATAGCTTTAGTAAGTACTATTTCGGTGATGAGGCCACTGCTAACCCCTATCATTACGGCTTGGTGCCTGAAGTGACGGTAACCAAGGATGGCAGCACCTCAGTGGTCAAACATTATGCCCCCGGGCGCTTTGCCCGGGAGATGCAGGAAATGGCTTCGGACAATCGCACCGCTATCGGTGGTGACGATGGCAAGAACACCGGGCTTTTCATGTTCATCGCCGACAACGCGGAGGACCTGTCGGCGGGCACGCTCTATGCCGCCAAGGTCACACAGACCAGCGCTGACAACGGCGGCAGCTTCGACCTGCAATGGATCAGGTTGGGCCACGCCAGCAACGCCGAAATTCAGGCGATGGTCGACAACGGTATCAAATTCAGCGACATCTTCGATTTCCTGCCCGCTGACACGACTGAGGATACCGCTGGCTACACGAAGGTTACCACCTATATGGGTACTGAATGGCTGCGTTTGAAGCCTGGCATGGAGAAAGCCGCTGCCTTCCTGGAAACTCGCCGCTACGCTGCGTTGCTGGGCGCCACCACCGAATTCTCCAAGATGGAGTACATCGCCTATAACGACGAAGACCGGAAGTTCTACCTCACCATCTCACGGGTGGAAGCGGGCATGATTGATGGCAAGGGCGACATCAAGGTGGCCCGCAACGACGGCGGCATTATCCTGGAGATGAGCACCGCTAAGGAACAGAGGGACATGGATGGCAACATCATCCCCAGCGATTTCGTAGGCACTACCCTGGTCTCGATCCCTGAATTGGTCGGCGGGTGGTTCGGCAAAGACAGTGATGGAAATACTATCAAGGATAAAGAAGGCAACCAGTGCGAGCAGGACAAGCTCTGCGGTCCAGATAACGTTCGGTACGTCGATTCAATCCGTACCCTCTTCCTCGGCGAGGACACCAGCCGACGCAACAACAATTATGCCTGGGCCTTTAACATCGATACCCGCAAGCTCTCGCGCATCTTGTCAGTGCCCATGGCTGCGGAGGCGACCGGCTTGACCATTGCCCCTAACTACAACGGTTTTGCTTACATCCTGAGCAACTTCCAACATCCGGGCGAGGGTAATATCTCCAGTTATACCGGCGCCGACAAGGATGCTGTGCTGAACGCCATCAACACCAAATGGGATAATAAGAAGAAAGCCGCCATCGGTTACATCGGCACCGCAGATGGCGCCCTGCCAGCTCTCAAGTAAGCCAATTCTTTCAAGCCTTAACGCGCCCTCTGGCTTCGGTCAGAGGGTTTTTCTTTCCAGCGCCTAAGTTGTTGCCTGTTATACCAATTCTGCATAGGTCTTACACGATTGGCTGTCGGCCGCAGGTTGAGCAAAAGCGCAGCGTTGCCCAACGATGAGCCAGGATGCTGGGCTTCACGGTGTTCAGCCCAACCGACTAAAAGCTCAATTCTATTTAGAAACGGTATCAACGTTATTGATGCCGGCTGGTTCGTTTCACATAACGACAACCAAATTGCCATTGTGCCTAAACGTCATAGGCACAAATTGGAAGCTTGCGTAGAAATGCCTCTACACGAACAAATTAGATAGTGCAGTCATGAGATTAAAAATATGAGAGCATTATGGGGACAAAAAAGGAGGAGGCCCCATGAAGCACGCAGTTCCTGCCCATCACCGTCACGATCTTTCCGATGAAACCTGGGCATTGCTGGAGCCGCATCTGCCGGGGCGCGAAGGTGTTTGGGGTGGCATTGCCAAAGACAATCGATTGTTTATCGATGCGGTTTTCTGGATATTGCGAACGGGTGCGCCGTGGCGGGATTTGCCGCCGGACTATGG
>DDST01000095.1 GCA_002343485.1 Proteobacteria bacterium UBA2383 | reverse complement strand
ATTAACACTCTTATTTATTTTCATTATTTAATAGCCCTCTTGCAATTTTTATTTAGAAATTATTGAATAAAATCAAGCTGCTTTATTTTATATATTTTCCGCATTCAGGCGAGGTTAATCCTCACCTGATAATTTATAAATTACCTGAAAAATCTTTAAATCGATCACTCAGCCAAGATTTCCACATAACCGGCATGTTCCACATCTAGCCGGCATCTGGAGACATGCTCGACGATTCGATCCCACTGACTAACCTGGGTGATGGTCAAACAGCCTGCAGAGCCTCTGCCTGGGTGAAAGTAGCGATTGAACATCCCTTTTTCATTCTTTTCCGTCGTTGCAGGGTCGTCCACATACAGCGCCTCGCTGATAGGATACCATGTGGTAGCAAACTTACTCTGGTTAACATATTTTTGACCCTTGTCTGTATGATCATAGTCAGGTATTTTCAATTTATAAGTGCCTGGCTTCAATAAATCAAACTGATGAATCACTTCGATATTGCTGATCGCGGCTCTGAAATCTGCGCCAAGACCGGCACCTACTTGAAGCGTCGTTTTCTCGGTGATCGCTTTGAACCCTTCGTTAGTCGCCGGCACTTTTCGATATCTGACCGTGCATGGGCCATTATGACTCACGATAGTTAATCTGCTATTTTTAATCGTTGTTGACCAGAGACATATATTCATAAATGATGTTGTGCAAATGGACTCTTCCTTAAAAGAGACACTGGCTTTCTTTCCTCTGTGCGGTCCCTCCAAAATAGTGAAATAATCGCGTTCAGCAGACCCGCCAGCGGGTGTTGAATAGGTGTCGACCTTCAAGTACATCGGTAAAGCGACAACCGGGCCACTCGGTTCCAGCCGAACCTGGAGCCAACCTTGACCCCCTTTATCCGGCAACTGATTACCCTGGTAAGGATTGGGTATATACGCAATAGTCATGTCGTTTCTCCCATGAAGTTAGAATATGCAAGACATGTGCTTTGAAAAGATTTGGCAAATTGCATGCTAGATAGAACCAGAACACCAAACAATTTTTACAAACAATTGTAATAAAAGCATTTAAACCCAGTGAGGTTTCAATTTATATCGCATCGCAGGCCATAATAAGCCGGTCCATTTTTCATCTCTGGGCCAATTTGACCGGTTTTCTAGGCTTAATAAATCCCGCACGCCAGTGCCCGCAAAATCCATTGTGATATCTTAAGGCCAGCGGGCGTTCAGAGCGAAAACGCATTAAGATGATGCTTGCAATTGTTCGCTGGCAACTTCCATGATTGAGGAGCAACCCGCCATGCCCACTGATCTTGTGCGCATCAATCTTCCCGCGCCTGCGCCTGGCACGCAGCATACGCTTTGCGTTCATCGCTACGGCGCGCCCGGTGCCCGGCCTAAAGCGTATTTTCAATCCGCTTTGCACGCCGACGAGATTCCGGGTCTGCTGGTGGCGCAGCACCTGCTGCGCGGGCTGGAACACGCCCAAGCGGAAGGACGCATCCTCGGTGAGGTGATCATAGTTCCGGTTGCCAACCCGATTGGGCTGAACCAGCACCTTAACGGCCGGTTGCTGGGGCGCTTTGCTTTCGCAGGCACCGGCAATTTCAACCGTGGCTTTCCCGATCTGATGCCAGCTGTCCTCGCGCGCGTTCAGGGACGATTGAGCCAAGATCCAGCAGCGAATGTCGCGCGGATCCGCGCGACGCTCCAAACGGTGTTGGCTGCGCAACAAGCGGTGTGTGAAACTGAAGCGCTGAAGCTAGAGCTATTGCGTTTGGCAGTCGATGCTGATTTCGTATTTGACCTGCATTGTGACGGTGAGGCGTTATTGCATTTGTATGCTTCTCGCTGGCAGCGCGACGAAGCCGTCGCCTTAGGTGCGGAATTGGGTGCCGCAGTGGTGTTACTGGAGGAGAATCCGGGTGGTGGACCGTTCGACGAAGCATGCGCTGGCCTTTGGTGGAAGCTTCGTGAGGCGCTGGCAGGGGAACCAGGTTCGATACCGCTGGCCTGCTTCGCAACCACCGTGGAGTTGCGCGGTCAGGCGGATGTGGATGATGAACAGGCAGCAACGGATGCAGCGGCGCTGCTGCGTTTCCTGCAACGGCACGGCATCATCGCCGGTGATCCGGGACCGCTTGCGGAACCGCACTGCGAACCAACCCCGTTGGACGGGGTGGATGTGTTGACCGCACCTGCCGCTGGCTTACTGGTCTATCACAAACAGTTGGGCGATTCAGTCACAACGGGCGAAGTGGTGGCAGAATTGGTGGACCCGCTTGGCGACCCACCCGGCATGGCCCGAACGCCGATGTACAGCGCTACCAGTGGCTTGCTGTTTGCCCGCATGACCGAACGGCTGGCCCGGCCCGGACAGAAGGTTTGCAAAGTCGCTGGGCGAGAGCCGCTCAGTCATCGCCAGGCCGGTAAGTTGCTGGAAGATTGAAAACCCAATTTACCGTATCGCCGCTGCTAAGGGCGCAGCGATGGCTTCACTACTTGTCCAGCAACTACCTTACTAGTACGGACTTCGTAGACTTCAACACGACGGTTTAACTCCCGCCCCTCTTTGGTCGCGTTCGATGCAACAGGCTCCGACTCGCCTGCTCCCACTATCTTTATCCAGCCGGGTTGCGCATAGTTATGCGTGATAAGCCATTGAGCAACCGTTTCGGCACGCCGCTTGGAGAGCATCTGGTTATACGCTCTACTGCCTATGCTGTCGGTGTGCCCGACAATGTGAAACTCAAAATCCGGCGTCTTATGTAAAGAATTTCCGATGAGAGTGAGCATATTTTCAGTCCGCTGGCCCGATTTAAGAAGATATTGGTTATAGCCGAACAGGGCATCACCGGATATCCGGCGCACCAAGACATCGTCCTGCTTAACTACTTTTACATCTTCTTCAAATATGCCAGGAATATCAGGCGCCCGCAGGAGCACCTCGTAGATTCCGCGCGGTTTCCCACTACCGAAAAGAACTGTTGCAATCCCTGTAGCAACGGACAGACCGGGAATATTCAATCCTCCTCCAGAGAGGCGCACCGACATTTTCCAAAATGAAACGGTGGTCCATCCATATAAACCAGCGTTTGTCTCACGCACTGTCATATGAAGGCCGTCGAAGTCGAAGAAATTGACGTCATGAGGCGTCTTGAAGCTCACATAATCGGACGCACCATACGATCCACTAATGGGTATGGAAAGACCGAGTCCCAATGTATCTAATTCCAATTGGTGCCCTCGACCTGTTTCCCGGTTGACAAGATCGAAGAGTTGGAGGCCCACTGGGCCTACTCCAGCCGAACCCAGACTGGCAAGCGCCCATAACCTGGACTTTCGGCCATCGATGGGCAGTGGTTTTCGCGCGTAAGTAGTCATCGTGATTCTCCAATGCGTGATGGATCAATTCGATCCGGTTAAAAATGAACCGGAAATCTAAAAAGTGACGATCTTCATCGACGCGAGAGTACTGATCCAGCTGATGGATTTCGCCCTCTCCGTAGAGGGTATCGGACGGGCTTTGACTGGATTTTCTCTTTCTGTTTCTACCAGGATGACAGCGACCCGCTATTGAGCAGTCTGGCAGGCGTCCTGCCTTGCCCGGTCAGGTACGATTCTTGAATTCACTGGAGCGTACGCTTGATCTCGATCCTCGGGGAACACTTGGTCAAGGTCATGACCAGGATCAATTAAGATGAGTTGCGTTACTGTGAAGGATCAACCCCCTATGAAGCAAAGTCATGCCTTAGCCTATTTACGTCAATTATGCTGCTCAGGATTGGGCAGAGAGATCGTTATTGCCGAATTTCTACATGCCGTCTCCATGCTAATTCCTTCTAACAACAATACCTTCTCTGGTACTGAGGGTAATACGCAACTAAAGCCCACCTTTCACATTACTGGATTTGATTGCGCCGATTTATTTGATGTCATCCCGGTAGTCGTCGCTGATTTTCATACCCCGGAACGGCAGGACCGCGCGATGGCATGGTTTGCGCAGCATCCGGTAATCTCCGATCCGCGCGTGATGGATGAAGCATTTTACAAGACCGATTTGTACCACTTGATTTATCGAAAATTTGATATGCATCATGTCTTATGGGCACCTACGCAGAGAGAAGGGAAGTCCAATGGTGTATTGGGTTTGTATCGCTCACGTAGCCAAAAACCGTTCAATCATTCCGACCAGGCACTGCTTATGCGTGTGTTGCCTTATGTGTCTCACGCGCTGCAAGCAGCAAACGACGAAGCACTTGAATATAGCTCCCACGGAGCATCGGGGATGTTGATTTTAGATACCCAGGGCAACATTCTCTATCACAGTCCTGAGGCGAAATATCTGTTGCAACACGCTCGTTATCCACAACTACTAATGAGTGTTCGAAAACAAGATCACTTGCTAGCGAAGCTAGCGCAACTGTGCCGTGACCTGAACCAGATCTATCGTGGCCGCGATGCTGCTCCGCCGTCTTACTGTCATATTGGCCCTAAAGGCCAGTTCACATTTCGTGCCTACTGGCTAGACAAACAGAACAGCGAGCCAGGCAGCCTAGTTGGCATGACGATTAAGCATCAAGAGCCCATCACACTGAAAATATTAAGGGCGATGTGTAATCTGCCACTGTCGCCGATGCAAAGGGAAGTAACCTTATTGCTCGCGCAGGGGGTTTTATTTGAGCAAATCAGCCAGCGTCTGCATATCAAACTCACTACGGTCAAGGACCACGCTGACAAAATCTACACAAAACTGGGTATTCATCAACGCGAGGCATTATTGCCCAAGTTATTAGCGGCAAATATTTAAACGCCACGTGCTACGCTGCCGGCGATCACCTGGAAATTGGATTGCCGCCTTGAGCCTACTCAAGACCTGAACCAAGATCTGAACATAGTGATTGAAATTGAGGGTTCTGTTAAATTAAAATATACGGTAATTCGCATATACGTATCTATAAGAGCTATTAATGATTAATGCTCCTCGATTCTTCCAGGCTTTGGCCGATACCACGCGACTGCGATGCCTGATGCTGATAGTGACGGAAGGCCATGTTTGCGTTTGTGAAATGGCGTATGCCTTAGGCGAAATCCAACCCAAAATATCACGGCATCTCGCGGCAATGCGGGCAACAGGATTGGTGCTTGACTGCCGGGAAGGACAGTGGATGTACTACCGTCTCCACCCCGATTTACCCGCATGGATGGGTGACGTGCTGACAACCTGCAATCGGACACTGGCCAACCAATTACCCTTTTCCAGTGACCGTGCGGCGCTGGCTGTCATGCCCAACCGTCCAAAGCGGCAGGTTTGTCAAATCTGAAATAAGGAGAAATTCATGATGACGACGTCCACCCCAACCGGCTCAGCCTCTCTTAGCGGACTATTGGAGCGGTTGCGCGCTACCTTCCACGAACATCCGGCTGAATACAAATGGCTGGCTGGTATTAGCGCTGTATTCCTGACAGTTTTCTTCATGCCAGCGGGTACAGCGCGTTTCGACAACGCTGTTTTGGAAGGTCTGGCGTTGCTACATTGGTATGCCCGCGAACATGTGATCCTGTGTCTGGTTCCCGCCTTCTTCATCGCTGGGGCGATTGCCGTGTTCATCAGTCAGAACGCAGTGATGAAATATCTGGGGCCTACCGCTCACAAAGTCGCGGCTTATGGCGTTGCCTCAGTGTCTGGTTCAATTCTGGCGGTCTGCTCCTGCACGGTGCTGCCATTGTTCGGTGGCATCTACCGGCGCGGGGCAGGATTAGGGCCGGCGATTGCTTTTCTCTATTCGGGTCCAGCAATCAACGTGCTCGCCATTGTGCTGACTGCCCGGATTCTTGGTGTGGAACTGGGTGCAGCCCGGGCAGTCGGCGCCGTTAGCTTTGCCCTGGTGATCGGGCTGATCATGCATCTGCTCTATCGCCGTGAAGAACAAGTGCGAACGACAACCCAGAAGGGCTTTACCTTGGATGAAGAAGAGGGCCGGCCATTAGGTGAAACTGCCCTCTTCTTCGCCTTGATGATTACCGTACTGGTGTTTGCCAACTGGGCTCCAGCCCGTGCTGAGGACAGCATGATTTGGCATACGGTGTTTATTTGGAAATGGCCGTTGACAGCATTGGCCAGCACGGGCTTAGCTGGGCTGCTGGTGTGGCGCTGGGGCTGGCAGTGGCAACCGTTTGCTGCAACCGCTGCTGTTGTCGTTATCCTAGCTGGGCTGATTCCAGAGCATCCTGAATTGGCCTTCACTGCTGGCTTGACCGGTCTAACGCTGGCGGCTGCAGCACGGCCTGGCGATGGCGAGGAGTGGTTGGGTCAGACTTGGAGCTTTGCTAAGCTCATTCTACCGCTGTTGCTAGGCGGGGTATTGCTGGCCGGATTCCTATTGGGCCGGCCCGGCTACGAAGGCGTCATTCCCTCGGAGTGGATCAGCGCAGCCGTCGGCGGCAATTCGCTGCTAGCCAATGTGTTGGCTGCGCTGGTCGGCGCGCTGATGTATTTCGCAACCCTGACCGAAATCCCCATCGTGCAGGGCTTGCTGGGCGCGGGCATGGGCAAGGGACCGGCGCTGGCCCTGCTGTTGGCAGGACCTGCACTGTCTTTACCAAATATGCTGGTCATCCGCAGCATTATCGGCACGCAGAAAACGCTGGTCTATTGTGCGCTGGTGGTGGTCATGGCCACTTTCACCGGCTGGGTGTTCGGGGCATTTTATCCATAAGGAGAAGCAATGAAACTGCAAATTCTCGGTAAAGGTTGCGCAAAATGCGTAGCGCTGGGCGAACATGCGTCGGCAGCTGCACAGGCGCTAGGTTTGGATTATGAAATAGAAAAGGTGACTGACATGAATGCCATTATTGATGCTGGCGTGATCACCACACCAGCGCTGGCAGTGAACGGTGAGGTCAAGAGCGCTGGCAAGGTATTGTCAGTGGAGGAGATCAAAAAGCTGCTGAGCACCTGAGCAAGCACGGGCCTGCCATGCACTCACATAACGGCCATCACTCCGAAGTTGCTGGACATTTCTTGTGGCTGGCAGCCGGGTTGACCCTGGCCTATGCCACCGTCGAAGCCGGCGTGGGCTGGTGGGCGGGATCGCTGGCACTGGTAGCCGACGCCGGGCACATGGTCAACGATGCAGCCGCACTGACCTTGGCAGCAGTAGCAGCTTGGCTGGCTCGCCGCTCCGCTTCGGCGCGGCACAGTTACGGTTTCGGCCGCGCCGAATTCCTGGCGGCCCTGATCAACAGTCTGGGCCTGCTGATCCTAGTTGCCTGGATCACAGTATCCGCCGTACAACGCCTGCACAATCCGCAACCGGTTATCGGTGAAGCGGTGTCGCTAGCCGCTGCGGCCGGGCTGGCGATCAATATCCTGATAGCAGGGTTGTTGCGTGGTCAGCGGGATCTTAATACCCGCGCTGCGCTGCTGCATGTCCTGGGCGATCTGCTCGGCTCAATCGCTGCCCTACTCTCCGGTATCGTGATCGCTTTCACCGGCTGGACACCGATCGACCCGTTGCTGTCCCTGGGCATGAGTGCGCTGATCGTAGCTTCCAGCCTGCGACTGCTGCGTCAAGCGCTACATGGGCTGATGGAAGGAACACCCTTCAACATTTCACCGGAGGATGTGGGAAAAGCGCTGGCAACCGTGCCCGGCGTGGCCTCGGTGCATGACCTGCATATCTGGAACGTCGCCCCAGAGCAAGTGATGCTCACGGCTCATGTGGTCGTGCGGGATCTGTGCCAGTGGGAGACCGTGCTTAATACCTGCCACACGCTGCTTGCCCAGCGCTTTGCGATTGAACATGTGACTTTGCAACCGGAGCCAGAAACCCGGACCGTGCGTTGGTTCGATACACGCAGTGAGGAGTTCATTCACAACCATCCTCTGAAAAGCCCTTGACATCTAGGAATAAAGTGAAGCTGGCGGGATTGATTCCTTCCATTATTTCTATTATTTTAAAAATATAAATATTA
>DDST01000090.1 GCA_002343485.1 Proteobacteria bacterium UBA2383 | reverse complement strand
GCAGTCGTTCTGCCACACCGCGGCTTATCCCAAACCAGTGGATGTGCAAACCCATCATACCCTACCCGATTTCATTTCCAGTCGCGGCGGTGTGGCATTGCGTCCCGGTGATGGCATCATCCATAGCTGGTTAAACCGGATGTTATTACCCGATACGGTCGGCACCGGTGGCGACTCGCACACCCGATTCCCCATCGGCATCAGCTTTCCGGCCGGCTCTGGTCTGGTAGCCTTCGCCGCTGCGACTGGCTCCATGCCGCTGGATATGCCGGAATCGGTGCTGGTACGTTTCAAGGGCCAGTTGCAACCCGGCGTCACTCTACGCGATTTGGTCAACGCTATCCCCTACGCGGCGATTCAGTCTGGCCTGCTCACCGTAGCGAAGGAAGGCAAGAAAAATATCTTTTCGGGCCGCATTCTCGAAATTGAGGGGCTGCCAGACCTCAAGGTAGAGCAGGCTTTCGAGCTGTCCGATGCTTCCGCCGAGCGTTCTGCTGCCGGGTGCACGGTGCGGCTAAACCAAGAGCCGATCATCGAATACTTGAACAGTAACATTACCCTGCTCAAGTGGATGATTGCGAACGGTTACGAAGATGCGAAGTCGCTGGAACGGCGCATCAAGGGCATGGAGGAGTGGCTGACAAACCCGGTACTGATGGAGCCGGACGCCGACGCCGAGTATGCCGCAGTGATCGACATTGACATTGACCAGATCAAAGAACCGCTGCTGGCCTGTCCCAACGATCCTGATGATGTGAAAACCTTAGCCGATGTAGCGGGTGACAAAATCGACGAAGTGTTCATCGGTTCCTGCATGACCAACATCGGTCACTACCGCGCTGCTGGCAAGGTGTTAAGCGGTCAGGCTAACATCCCAACCCGGCTGTGGATCTCACCGCCCACCAAGATGGACGCTCATCAGCTCAGCGAAGAAGGCTACTACGCCATCTATGGCGCTGCTGGCGCACGGATGGAAATGCCTGGCTGTTCGCTGTGCATGGGCAATCAAGCCCGGGTAGCGGACGGCGCAACGGTGGTTTCCACCTCAACCCGTAACTTCCCCAACCGGCTGGGCAAAGGCGCTAATGTGTATCTCAGTTCAGCAGAGCTGGCGGCAGTCTGCGCACTGCTAGGCAAGATCCCAGCCTTTGATGAATACATGAAGTATATGGGTGAAATCGGGACCAAGGGTGCCGAAATCTACCGCTACCTGAATTTCGATCAGACGCCGGAATATCGTGACGTGGCTGACAAAATCAAGCTAGCAGCTTAATTGGGCCAAATAAGCCCTAGGGAAACTGGGGCTTTAATCCCTGTCACAGCAAACGCTCCAGTATGAATTCATGAAACAGCTTTCCACTTCAGATATCTTATCCCGGTGGCAACCTGAATCGCTTAATGATAACCTCATATCTTAATGGTAAAATCCATCCCATAAGGGATGTTTTAAATTACTCTCCCTGCTCGGGCGCGGGCAGTCGGCTCTCGTCCGGAGGCTCTTCAACCTGAATCACCTAAACATCAGCAAAGGGGATTTTATCGATGGCAATTACTCACGACGGCGCAAATCGTACTAGCAACGCCAACTTGTTGAAATGGGTGGATGAAGTAGCCGCCCTGACTCAGCCTGACCGCATCGTCTGGTGTGACGGCTCGGAGGAAGAAAACCAGCGTTTATGCGACGAAATGGTTGCCTCTGGAACCTTCATCAAGCTGAACCCAGAGAAGCGGCCCAATTCTTATCTCGCTCGCTCCCATCCATCGGATGTCGCGCGAGTCGAAGATCGCACCTTCATTTGCTCGGTATCAAAGGACGACGCTGGCCCGACCAATAACTGGGCGCCGCCGGATGAAATGCGTGCGCAGTTGAAAAATCTCATGGCGGGCTGCATGCGCGGCCGCACCATGTATATCATCCCCTTCAGCATGGGTCCGATCGGTAGCCCGATCGCTCAGATCGGCATTGAAATTACCGATTCGGCTTATGTCGTGGTCAACATGAAGATCATGACGCGCATGGGCCAGAAGGTACTCGACGCGCTGGGCAGCAATGGTTTCTACGTGCCGTGCGTGCATTCAGTCGGCGCACCACTGGCCCCGGGTCAGAAGGATGTCCCCTGGCCATGCGAGCCGGACATTGGCCGCAAAGCCATTGTGCATTTCCCCGAAACGCGCGAGATCTGGTCCTATGGATCAGGCTACGGCGGCAATGCGCTGTTGGGCAAGAAATGCCTGGCGCTGCGTATCGCCTCATCCATGGCCCGCGATGAAGGCTGGTTAGCCGAGCATATGCTGATCTTGGGTCTTGAATCACCGAAGGGTGAGAAGACCTACGTTGCGGCGGCTTTCCCAAGCGCCTGCGGTAAAACTAACCTCGCCATGATCGTCCCGCCCAAGGGCTTCGGTAACTGGAAGGCGTTGACCGTTGGCGATGACATCGCCTGGATCAAACCTGCCGCTGATGGCACGCTGCGCGCCATCAACCCTGAGGCAGGCTTCTTCGGCGTTGCGCCCGGCACGTCCTATGATTCCAATCCGATGGCGATGGAATCGATCAAG